>CAMHTE010000060.1 GCA_946187975.1 uncultured Bacteroidales bacterium
GAGGTGCCGTACTGGCGGAAACGTATGCTGGTGGACCCTACCGACGAACTCGCCGTGAGGGTGCAATAGCGCGAAGTCGTCCCGGTATTCTGGTCGTAGCGGAACTTGATGCCGCTCTTCCGTCCGCTACCGGAATTCACGTCAACATGCGCCCAACCGGTTTCGGTGCCTTCGAAAGCAATGCTCAGGTCCCAAGAACCGCCGGCCGAAAGGACTTCGATGTCCTGCACCGTGGCGGAAGCCTGGGCGGGGTTGGTACGTACCGCGAGGCCGGGCACGGTATCGCCTCCGTCGTCCTTGCCGCACGCGAAAGCAAGTGACAGCAGCGACGCCATGGCGATAATGGCTGTTATGTTTCCGATCTTCATGACGGGCGTATCGTTTTATACCCGAAAGGGTGCCCGAAACCCAAAAGCTGCGGGCAACCCTTCCGACAATCCGAATAATGCGTTTAGTCTACAAGTTTGTAGAGGTACACGGACTTCACGCCTGTGGACGTTGTCTTGTAGAAGCGGAAGCGCTTCTGTCCCGAGTCGGCATTATACCTGACATGCGTTCCGGCGCTACTGTCCAGGATCTCCGAAGATTTGTTGTCGGAGTCGTTTATGCTGATTTTCATCAGTTTGGCTTCGTCGCCGAAGTTAAGGACGTTGGAACCGCTCTTTCCGTAAATATACTTGCCCGCGGCGGCCATTACGGAATATCCTCCATCCATGGCCTTGATGTAGAACACGGAAGCCATGAGAGCGTCGGTGGCGGTGATGGTTTTGTCTTCAGCGATAGTAACAGAAACCGTATTGCTGGCGACATCACTCGTCTTGCTGCCGTCTAATGCTACTTTCTCATCCTCGTTCACGATCAGGTAGGTTCCGCTCCAATCCGTCGGCGCGTCCGTAATCCTTGTGAAGTATGCGGTTCCGCCGGAGGACTTCTTGGCCTGGGTGACGACTACGGTGTAGCTCTTGACGGCGACATCCTCGGTGGTGGTTACCGTGATGTTGGCAACCCTGTCAGCGTCGGTGGTGTTCTCGGAGAACACTACGTTAACCTGGGCGGCTCCGGTTCCTTCGGTGGGACGGAGAGTGAAAGCTTCGTTATCGCTCTTGGCAGTCCAGGAGCAGTTACCCTTGACCTCGAACTGGGCGCTCTGAGCTGTAGCAAGGACGTTGATGGCAGTGGTGCTAACGCCGAATACCTTGGCATTGCTGACCTCGGCCTTGATGGGGAGAACGGAGAAGTAAGTTCCGGTGATACCGGTGAAGTAACCGGTAACCACATACCTGGTGCCGGTGGTCATGCCGTTCGAAACCTCACAGTTGGAGAGCGAACCCTTGTGGGAAGCGCCGGAAATCTCAAGGTTGTGATAGTTACCGTCCTTCTTGTACTCGCCCTCAATCTGGACGAGAGCGCTGGAGCTGTTCTTGTAACTATCTATCTCGGCCCCGCTAAGTACCGTAGGCTCCTGTTCCTTAGGAGTGATGACCTCGCTGATAACGGTAGTGGTGGGTTCCTTGAGCTCGATCACCTCGCCGTAAACGGAGTGGGTTCCCTCAACCTGTACGGAAGCACCTACCTTAACTCCGTCCTCTATGGCGGCCTTGTCGTAGTAGATGTAGAGGTTCTTGTCGCCTCCGTCGTTGATCATAAAGCCATTGCTGGCAACAGCGATGACGGCGCCCTTGACCTTGAACTGTCCGCCTGTAGCGGCGAGTATCTCGGCTATGGTAGCCTCGGTGGAGACGAGCTTGAAGCGCTCACCGGTAAGTCCGGCATAGTCGGACTCGGCTGTCATGGAGAACTGGATGGTGCCGTTGTAAACGGACGGAATACCCTTTATGGAGCCTGAGCCCTGAGATACCTTGACGGCCTTGAACGAGCAGTTCTTGCCGGTACGCACCACGAAGGCCGCTCCGGACTGGTACTGCATGTTGATGTTGCCATAGGTGGCCGTGCCGTTGTACCAGTTCTTGGAAAGATCTGCGCTTGCAACCTGAACTCCGTCGAGCTGGACGTACATGCCCTCGTACTTGCCGGACATGAACTCTGCTTCGGTGATAGCCTTTGCGGTTACAGCACTGTTCTTGATCTTGGTAACCTTGGCAATGGGCACGTTATTGAGCTGGTGCGCTCCACCATAAAGCTTGTACTCGATTCCGCTCAGGTCGATGCTGACCTCGTCGCCGAATGCGAAGGTGCAGTTGGCATCGAGATACATCATCACGCCGGCAGTCTCGTCCTGCACATACATGGCTTTCTTTGAGTTGTAGTTGTCGGTTGCCACGTTGGAAACGACCTGACCCTTGATAGCGGTGCCTTCGGGAATCGTGACCGCCTTTTCAGCGTCTGTCTCCCTATCGCGGATGGCGCGGAGCTCGGCAATGGTGATGAATGCTGAACCCTGGGAACCGGGCTGGTTGACCGTAACGGTCTTGCTGCCGAGGCTGGCTGTTCCGGAATACATGGAGAAGGTAATTGTTCCGATGCGGTCCTTACCCTCATTGGCGAGGACATTGACCTTCACGCTCTGCTCCTTCGAAGAAGCGCTGCCCTTCATTGCGCTCAGGGAGAGCCATTCGGCATCGTTTGCACCTATGACGGCCTGCCAGTCACGGGTGGATTTGAACTTGAGTTCGAAGCTGTCTTCAGCCGAGGACTCGAAATTGATGGTCTCGGTCGCGAAGGAGAGCTCAATTCCGCCAAGATCCTCGTCTTCTGCAGGATCGCAGGAAGCGGCGGCAAACGCCAGTCCGGCCATAGCCAGAAGCGTCATGAATGAATGCTTGAGTTTCATTTTGATTATCAGTTACTGTTAATTGTTTCTCTCTTTATATGGAGTCTTCAAAGATAATTATTCCTTTGGAATAAAACAATACGTTCCGGGCATCAGATTTTTGCCGTGAACATAATCGGGTAGTGATCGCTGATGTACTCCACTCCGTAGTCCTTGCCGTCCAGAAGCTGGAAGCGCAGGGGCTGTGCGTTGAGATAGAAGATGTGGTCGTGAGCGTAGGTGACGTGAGGAGGGCAGTTGCCGAAGCCACTGAAAGTGGGACGGTTGTCGGTCTCGGGGCTGTCCTTGCGCGCATCCTTGAGCCATTTTCCGAGAACCTCGAGGCAGTCCGGCTCGAAGGAGTTCATATCCCCCGTAAGGAACTGTATGCCCTTGGGGCCGCAGATCTCCTCCATCCTGTCTATGCACATCTGCGCGCCTTTGATACGGGCTTCGTAGCTGGTAACGTCCAGGTGCGTGTCGAACACCCAGAAAACCTTGCCGGTGCGTTTATCCTTGAGTTTTGCCCAAAGGGTGGCCCTCACGCTGGAGGAGCCCCAGCCTTTCGAGCGGATCTCCGGAGTTTCGCTGAGCCAGAAATTGCCCTGGTCCAGCAGTTGGAAGAGGTCCCTGCGGAACATGATGAACTTGGTGTTGGAAGGGCTGTGCATCACCGGCTGGTATTCCGGAAGCTGGTGTATGAGGTAATCCTGCTGGTCGTAGCGTACTTCCTGCATGCCTATCACGTCCGGAGCCTCGGTGCGTATCATGTTCACCACGGCCTCCTTGCGTTCTTTCCAGTTCTTCACGCCAGTGTCGACCTTTTCGCCCGTGTGACGTATGTTGAAACTCATAACTTTAATCTCCGCTTTGCGGGCAGTGCAGACGGAGCAGGACAGAATTGCCAGCACAATGGCAAGGATAAACCTTTTCATAACGGTAAAAATGCTTATACGCAAATATAAGAATTTCCCCGTTCATTGCGAAAAAAAGCGCGGGGCCGTTGCCGGTCCCGCGCATCATCTGTGTAGAAGAAGCTACTTAAGGAACTTTACGTTCTTGACTTCTACGGTAGGAGCATTGTCCGTAGCAGACTTGTAAACAAATGCGAACTTTATCTTCTTTTCCTTCCAGGCGGAAAGATCCACACTCGCATCATAGAAAGTCCAGGAGCCGGAAGAAGGCATTTCCGCGAAGTGAACGACGGTCTCGTCCGTACCATCGATGGCCACCCCGTAGAATGCCTCGTTGTATTTGTCCTTATTCTTTGCACCATGGTTGACGGCAAACTGGAACTTGAGCTTCGGGGCAGTTGCTCCGGCAAGATCGACTTCGGGCGAAATGAGCCAGCTCTCAGCGGCGTAACTAGTGCCGCTGACATAAGCTGATGCCTTCATGTATTTATAAGAATCCCAGTTCCATACATAAGTCAGTCCCGAAGGCAGGTCCTTGTTATCAATCTCGAAATCACCCTTGCTGGTTGCGAAGGATTCTTCGTAAATTGGCGTGGCGGCCTCTTCCTGGGTAAGGGTCAGGACCAGCGATTCCGCACCGGCGGAAGACACCGTGAAGGTTGCAGTCCTGGGAGTTTTAGCCGTGTTGGCAGGGAAGGTTACGGTGATGTCGCCGCTCTCGGTTCCCTCCTTTGTATAATCGGTAACCCAATCAGCATCGGTAGCCGCAACCGTCCACTTCTCGGTCAGGTTAAGTACCTTGACGGGGAATTTGGCCGTGGTCTCATCGGGACCTACTTTCACCGAAGGGGCGGTGCTGGTAATCATAGGGTAAGTCGGAGGAGCAAAGCTAATCACATACGTACCGATACCCTCGATCGTGGTACCGTACTGACCGCGGGTGGTGGCCACCCTGATGGTATAACCTACGGTTATGCCCTGGGTGTAGAGCCATGCCGGAGCAGTTTGGAACTGGTCGCCGCCCTTGCCGTCATACAGACCATAGATGTACGCGCCGTCACCCTCTTTAATGGAACCGTCGTTGATATAGAAGTTATTGTATTTGTCTTCCGCACTGCCACCCTTGGAGATCTTTGTAATGGTGCCTTCAAGGATATACCATACGCTGGCATCGACAGGCTTTTCGAGGAATTCGGCGCAAGTAATCTCCTCTATATATTCGCCCTTTTCGCCGGGCTGACTGATTGTTACCGCAGCTGAAAGACCGTCTCCGAGAATCTGGAGTATGGCGGCACGGTCGTAACCGGTATTGGCCCCGAACGTAAGTTTGACCTCCTGTTCTTCGGAAGAACCTTTTCCGGAATCGGGAGTGACTGTTACGTCATCAACCTTGTCGAGGGAAGAAGCCGGCACCACGCTGGCCTTCCAATCGATGCTTGATTTGAATTTTACCACCACTTCACCGCCTGTCTGAGCAGCATTGTAAACCCCCTTTTCGGTAGAAATCTGGGGCAGGTCGGAATCAGCGGTCATCTCCTGGCAGCCCGTAAACAGAGCTGCGGCAGCAAGAATGGACAATGCTATATTAATTGCTTTCATTTCGATCTATCATTAGAAAATATAACGGGCACTTATAATCATCTCCCAGGTAGAGGCAGACGACAGGGACTTGTAGAAAGTGGACTTAAGGATGTCGTTACCGTTCTTCTGGAACTGGAATATAGGGGCAGCTCCGTCCACATAAACCGCCTTGGCATTTGTCAGGTCAAGCGGCTGGGCGTTGCCGTAGCTGCTGGCGCATATTGCCCAGGTGTTACCCCAGTTGCTGTTGAGAAGGTTTCCTACGTTCTTGATATCCAAACCGAGCTGGACGGTATGCTTGTGGTTGTCCTTTCCGGTGAAGAAATAGAAATTCTGGTTGATCTTGAGGTCGAAACGGTGCACCCAGGGACCCACGAGGGTGTTGCGGTCTGCAACTTCTCCGGTATGATTCCTGAGGTACTTGTCCTGCTGGATGTAATTCCAGAAGTCTTCCGCCTGCTGGGCTGCAGTATAAGTGCCATTGTCCTTGAACTGCCAGTTTCCTGCACCCCAGACACCGGCCGCGCTCTGAAGGTCAGCCAAGGTAGGGATGTCCATCAGGGAGTAGGCGTAAGCCCCATCACCGTAAACATTCTTGGTGTAGTCGTAACTACCACGTGTAGTAGGGCCTCCATAGTAGAAGAGCGATACGGACGTACCGAAGTACTTGGCGTAGTCTCTCGAATAACTGACATTGGCAAGCAGCCTGTGAGGCATCACGTAGTTTGCATTTCCAAGCTCGTGGTTGTTGGTACCGCGCTTTGAAACAAGGTTCTTCCATGCACTGCTGACCTGGTCGGAGAGACCGTCGTTGACGACGCGGGCCTCGGAATAAGTGTAGGAAACCGAGCCGGTAAGGCCCTTCCAGAATTTCTTTTCCAAAGAAGCGGTCAGCGACATGAAATGGCCCCAGTACTTGGGATCGGTCACGTTGTTGACGACATACACGTTCTGCATGTTGTTATTGTAGTAACCGTTGTTATAGTACGGCCTGGCGGCGATGTTGGGAACACTCATGAGCGAAGTGGGGGCTTTCAGGCCGACGTTCGTGAACGACATGGGGTTGATGTCCTTGTTATACATCCCTTCAAGCGTGGCGGTGAATCCGGCAGGAAGCTCGAAGTCGAATGCGAGCGATGATTTCCACTGCTGAGGATTCTTGAGCTTGGGATCCATAAGCGTCAACTGGCTGAGAGTTGTCGGTATGGTAGGAGTGTATCCACCGGGATATAGCTGGTTGACAAGGGATTCGAAGGTAACCGTGGAACCGATCGGCATGGTAGGGATGATGCCTTCCCCGGCCTTGCGGGCGATGGGAGTCTGGAGAACACCGGAGTTGCCGCCCTGCGCAACGATGTACACGAAAGGAATACGTCCGGTAAAGATACCCGTACCTCCACGCATGACAATCTTGCGGTTGCCGAGGATGTCCCAGTTGAAACCGACCCTCGGGGATGCCATCAGCTTGGCCGTAGGCAGCTGGGTGGGATCATACTTTCCGGAAGGATTGGTGGGAGTGGGGGCAAAAGTTGCAGCCGTCACGTTCGGGTTTGCGTTATAGGACATGTCCGGATAGAAAGGAAGTTCAAAACGGACACCCGCGGTTACGCGCAGGTTGTTATTTACATGCATCTCGTCCTGCAGGTAAAGCGAAGCCTGGGCATATTCGAATGTGGGGAACTGCTGCGCCAGTGAAGTATTGTTGCCGTGAGTAATACCGAACTGCGTCGGGTTGTCGAAGAGCGTCTTGTTGCGGATGGCGTCATAGAGAGCCTGCTCGGACGCGAACTCGAAGGCGAACGAACCGCCGCCAAGGGTCTGGTAACCGTTCTTGGTGTGGTTGTACTCAAACTGGCCGCCGAGCAGGAGGTTGTGAATACCGAAGGTATAGTTCACTTCGTCCGTAATCAGAGCCGTATGTACCTGACGGAGGTTGCCGGCGGTGTAAGTCTCGTATCCCATCACATTGTACATGTACATATTGGTTCCTTCGGCAACTGCGATGTTGATTCCGGGGAAATAACCTCCGTCCTGCTCGCGGTGATAATTCTGATAGGAATAGGTGGCGCGAAGCACGTTGTTGAGACGACCTCCGAGGAAACGGGAATTCAACTCACCTGCTACTGAATGGAAATCATCGTAGGTGGTATAGCGTGAATTCTTGAAATACGAGGAATACATGGACGTGGGGCCACCGGTGCTAACCACGAAGTTTGAATCTGCAAATCCGGACAGGGACGATGAAGGACTACCGGCAGACCTGTTGCTCGTAGTGGTGTAGCGGATGTTCATTTTATGGTTCTCGTTGATATTCCAGTCAACGCGGGCAAGAATCTTATATCCGGGAGACTCCTGCGAATAACCCGAATACACACCGGTGTCGTATCCGTAATTCTCCTTCATGTAATCGCTAAGAGCATCCAGCACTATGTAGGAAGGACGCGCTACGCCGTCGGAGAAATCGGACCAGACGGTTCCGTCATTGACCAGAGTACCGGTTCCGTCGTCTTTTTTGTTTGAGAATTTACGGGTGGGACCGGGAGTGATGCTCTTATCGAACTCGGCGCTAAGGAAGAGGAAAAGCTTGTCTTTGATGATCGGGGCACCTACGGTAGCGCCGTACATCAGGTAACGGGATTCGTTCTTGTCGAAGCTCTTGTCCCCAACCTTGTAACCCTGCATATCCTGATTACGGAAGAAGGAGTACGCCGTAGCCTTGACTTCATTGGTACCCGACTTTGTGGTGGCATTGATGCCGCCGCCCACGAATCCGGACTGGCGGACGTCAAAAGGAGTGATGGTGATTGCTATCTGGTCGAGAGCATCCATCGAAATAGGGCTTCCGCCTGCGGGGAGGTTGGAACCTATACCGAATGCGTTGTTGAAAGCGGCGCCGTCAACCGTAACGTAGGACTGGCGATAGTTACCGCCACCGATCGAAGCCTTGCCCCCGCTCACATAAGCCTGCGGCGTAAGGTTAAGAATATCGTTCAGGCTGCGGTCAATCGTAGGTACCGACATTATTTCCGTAGCGTTGAGAGCGGTAACCGACCCTGCACGATCCGTACGCATGTTGGAAGTGCGCCCTTCCGCGGAGATGGTGACACCTTCGAGGGAAAGGCTTTCCTCGTCGAGATTGACGTTGATGATGGCATTGTCGGACAGTGCCAGCGTTACTCCAGTGTAAACCTGTTCGGTGAATCCGAGGCAAGAGAAAGTCACCTTGTAAGGGCCACCCGCAGTAACGTTGTTGAGCTTGTAGTAGCCTTTCGCATCGGAAATGGCATAGAACTGCGCCCCTGTGGGCTGGTGGACGGCCAGGACGGTAGCTCCGGGGAGAGGTTCCCCTTTACCGTCGGCAACGCGGCCGCCAAGAGAGGATGTCGTTACCTGCGCGAGAGCGGAAACGGCAAAAAGGGTCGCCAATAAACTCAGCGACAGACTCTTGAATAATTGTTTCATAGATTATTAATTGAAATACGTATTTTCGTGTTGCGAAGTTAATACATTTTATGAGATAATAATAGAAAAGTTTTCAACATTTTCGGAGTTTTTGCAAATCCGGCTTTTTGCCGTATATTTGCACAGTTTTTCATGCGGGGAAAGATTTGACTGATTGCAACCCCGCCATTTAAAAAAATGCTAAAATGAACTATCTTTTTACCTCCGAATCCGTTTCGGAAGGGCACCCCGACAAGGTTGCCGACCAGATCTCAGACGCCATTCTCGACGAATTCCTCAGGCAGGACCCCGAGGCTAAGGTGGCATGCGAAACTTTCTGCACCTCCGGGCTAGTAATAGTGGGCGGCGAAGTCAGTTCCGAGAACGCCTATGTAGATATCGAAAAGACCGCTCGCGACGTTATCGCGCGCATAGGTTACAACAAGGCCGAATACGGCTTCGACGCAGCGTCGTGCGGCATTATCTCCACCATCCACGAGCAGAGTGCCGACATACACCGCGGTGTAGTGCGCGAAGAACTCATGGCCCAGGGCGCAGGCGACCAGGGAATGATGTTCGGCTATGCCTGCCTCAACACTCCGGACTACATGCCGCTGGCACTGTACCTGTCGCACCGTCTGCTTCAGACGCTTTCCGCGATCAGGCACGAAGGTGTCACAATGACCTACCTCCGTCCCGACGCCAAGGCTCAGTTCACCGTGGAGTTCGACGGCACCACCAACAAGCCCCTGCGCATCCACACCATAGTTCTCAGCACACAGCATGATGAATTCGACTCCGATGACGCCATGCACGAGCGCATAGAGAGTGACGTGCGCAAAATAGTCCTTCCCCGCCTCGTGGCGAAGCTTCCCGCGGAAATAGCCGCGCTGTTCGACGGAAAGTTCATACTCCACGTGAACCCTACGGGCAAGTTCGTGATCGGCGGCCCTGCAGGCGACACCGGACTCACCGGACGCAAGATAATCGTGGATACCTACGGCGGACGCGGAGCCCACGGCGGCGGAGCCTTCAGCGGAAAGGACCCTTCAAAGGTCGACCGTAGCGGAGCCTATGCAGCCCGTTACCTGGCAAAGAACCTGGTGGCTTCCGGAATCGCCGGAGAGTGCCTCGTGCAGATAGCCTACGCCATAGGCGTGGCGGAGCCCGTCAGCGTATATGTAAACAGCTATGGAACAGGTGTTTGCAGCGACGGCGAAATAGCATCGCGACTGCGCGAGCTCTTCGACCTTCGTCCCGCTGCCATCATCGAACGCTTCGGACTCAAAAATCCCATCTACTCCCCCACCGCCGCATACGGCCATTTCGGACGCGCACCCTATGTAAAGGACGGCATGCAATTCTTTGGTTGGGAGAAACTCGACTCCGTAGACCTCCTGCGCAATTCCTTCGGGCTTTAGGGTCGCACGCGCCCGGCCGCTTGGAAAAAGCGACGCCGGAGACTCCGCTTGCGCTCCTCTACAAAATGCTCACGCATTTCAAAGTCGCGCTGCGTCGGAGCACCGGCAGTTGCGGTAAATTCCGTTTGCAAAAAGGGGCGTTTTTGCAAACAGACTGCTTCAAAAACATAATCCGTTAGCAAAACAGGCCGTTTTTGCAAACAGACTCGCCCAAAAATGCAATCCGTTCCCAAATTGAGGCGTTTTTGGGAACGGATTTTCTAATAAACGAAACAGAGGGGGAAATCGTTACGGTCGCACCCAGTGGATGACGGTTCCGGCGCGCTCCATGCCTCGGAACCAGGTCATCTGGCGTTTGGCGAACTGATGGATGGCGGTGGAGAGCAGCGTGTACATCTCGTCGTAATCAATCTCGCCCAGTACATACTGCGTAACGAACTTATATTCAAGACCGTAGGCCTTAAGGGT
>CAMHTE010000061.1 GCA_946187975.1 uncultured Bacteroidales bacterium
CATGGCTGGACGTCGTGGCGTTGGAACTCTTCAGGGTCAGGTTTCCAAGACTCTTGCAGTTCGAGAACGTCAACTTGCCCTCATCCTTCTGCATGGCAGCGATGATGCCGGCCATGTAGGTGTATCCGGGACCTTCGTAGGAGATGGCGCCGCCGTTCATACAATTGACGAAGTTGCAGCCTTCCCATTCCTTACCGACGAGTCCGCCGAGGACCAGGCAGCGCGCAGTGGCGCCGGGATCCTCCAGTGCGGTAATCAGCACGTTGCTGTTGCAGTCGGTAAACGTGGCAGCATAAGCCTCCGCCGCTATCGATCCAACATGCGCCTCACCTTCTCCGCCGCTGATCTGGATACTGCCGGAGACGTTGAGGTTGCTGACCTTACCCCTTACGGAGGTAAAGAGGCCGACCTTTTCGGCGCTTCCGGAAGGTCCCGAATAGGTGTAGTTGATGGTCTTGCCGCCACCGTCGAATTCACCCTGGAACGGAGGGAGCGGAGAGAGGGAGTTGATCTTGAGGTCGTTCTTCAGCACAACCTTGCCATCCGAATTGAGGAACCTCGCAGCGGTCGGATCGGAAGCAAGCGTAGCGGCGAACGCATTGAAGTCATCAACGCTGGAAATGCCGTCGTAAACGCGAGTAGCATCGTCGATCTTATTTGCAAGCCAGACCGGATAATTGCTGCAGATAGTCCTGAACAAATCCCTGTTGGCGATGTAGAAGTTAACCATCGCCTCGTCGGCTATGGAATTATCGTTGTACTTCTTCTTGTCTACGAAGAACATACTGATATACATCCCCGCAGGAGCGAAATCCCTCGGGTTGATCTTGCCGGTACCTCCGAATTCGGGCGTAAGGCTGGCCGAAGTGTAGTTGCCCCAGTTGAGGCCAAGCACTCCGAGCTGGCTTGTCGTCTTTCCGGTATTCACCTGGTAGTCGCATCCGGCGCTTTCGGCATAAGTCTTGGCGCTCTTCATCACATTGTCGTTCGTGCCTGTGCAGAGGAATGTCACGAAGTTCGAAGCTCCCGCCTCGACGACTATCTCCGACACCCTCTTCGCGCACTGCACGATATAATTCAAGTGATTGGCATCCAGTTTCTTAATATCCAGGAACAGCTTGGTGTGGCTGGTTTTGTCAACGGCCACCTCAAGGAGATCCCTGAGCGTCGGTACATTCTCGCCGTTTGCAAGTTTGCCGGCTTTCCGGATTTCCGCCACGGTATGGTCCCAGGGAGTAAGGCCATTGATCTGGTAGCTCGAGTTCGCATGCGCTACGATAACGTCGTTATCTTTCGTGTAGTACACGTCGCACTCGCATCCATAGATACCTGCTTCAATACAGTACCTGAGGCCCGCTATCGAGTTGTCCGGCAATCCGGATTCCGCGGCCCCGCCCCTGTGGGCGACCACGAAATTGGTGGCGGGCAGAGGATTCAGATCCCCTTCGTCCGGATTCACCGGGTCGTCGGGCCCCGGCGTGGGATCCGTCTTCTCGGGGATTTTCGACCAGTCGGGCTGGTCCGGCCATTCGTCGGCCTGGCAACCCGATATCATGGTTGCCAGCCCGAGAATGATAACAGCACTTATAATGTGTTTCATAACAGACTATTTTGAGTTATAGTTCTTTACACAACGTACAGCGGTGGCGGAGCCCTCTCCGACGACGTGGGTAGCCGCGAACGTGAGAGTGGAGCCCTGTGCGGTCACCACGACACGCCATGAGCGATGCCTGAGACCGTCGCCGTTACTGTCGGCCATCAACGGAACGAACGTCATGAATCCGGGCTTCGACGTGCCGTCGTCGGGACCGTACGCCCAACCGGAAGAGATGAGGCGCCAGCCGGTAGGGAACATGTTCCATCCGAAGGATGCCGCTTCGGTCGACCTGGCCGGGGCGGTTCCGAGGGTCGTCTGGGTCTCCCAATCCGCGCCGTAAAGCAGGGCGGCTGCATTGGGGATCTTGAGGACCGTTGCGATCTTGTTGTAAGTTGCGTTGACGGCATCTACGGGATAATCGGCGGCGTTTACAGCGCTGGTTGCATACACAAGGTCTTTCCAGTCCTGCATATTGGCAATGTGCCAGCCGAACGGGCAGATACCCTGGATCTGAATCTTCAGCGTGGGATTCTCCGCTTCGGCCACAAGGTCTCCGGCATGGCTGGCTTCGTAAGTGGCGAGCTTTGCCGGCGGGACACATGCCAGGGACATCTCGAGACCGGCATCATCGACGTAAGTCTCGCCGGGCTCTCCCTGAGGGAAGTTAATCCACTGCATGGCTTCAAGACCACCCTTGGCCGCACCGGTAATACTCTCCGTCTGGGAATAGAGACGGCCATACCTCGAAGCCATCGTGACGCTTGCGTCATCCTTGCAGACCAGTTCCGCGATGGTTCCTCCGTTCTCCACGGTCTCGTTCGCACCATCCCTGACTATAGCCGTCGTAGTGGAGACAATAGGATATCCTCCCATCCCGTGTCCGGGTGCAAGACCGGTTCCGAGCTTGTAGGTGCCGGTAGCGGCGCCGCCGTCCCAATGCAGGCTGACGGTCATCCAGGTCTTGACTCCTCCGGCTTCGGTAGGATAGTCCTTGGTAGGATAGTTGGGCAGTTCGCTGTCGGGCAGGCAGTTGCTCACCTTGACTACAGGATTCATGACCCAGGTCATGGTGTTGAAGTCCACGGAGAGCGAGTAGATACCGTTAGCGGGTACTACGAGGTCGGACGTCGTTACGGCCGTATCCGAAGAACCGATGGTTCCGTCGTTCTTGAGGTAGTAAACCGGGTAAACTTCGCCTCTGGATCCCTTGTTGAAGCACAGGACGTTGGTTCCGGCGTCGAAAATGAATCCCCTGAACGAGTAAACACCCTCGGACTCCTTGGTCATCTGGACAGCGTTAATCCTGTCGACGGCGGTCGAGGCTCCGAACACATAGTAGAATACGTCGTTCTTCAACTGGTTGATCCTGACGTCGACGCTGGCCTTGCTGGTAGCGTCGGTTCCGACCGTGATGGTGAGGATGGCCGAACGGCCTTTCTCCATATCGGTCCACGCGGCAGCATTCAGCGACAGCTTGCCGACTCCGAGGTCGACCACTTCAAGCCAATCCTTCTCGGTGCCTTCGTATGCGATGGAGTAGGAGTACTCGGCCATGTTGGTTTCGTAGTTTATCACGTCGCTTACACCTCCTGTGGCAGGGATATCGAGTTCGCTTATCGCAACCGTCACTTCGGCGTCAGCCTTCTGTCCGAGCTGGATGAAGGACAGGAGCTTGGAGGTGCCGTCTTCGGCCGTCACATTAACGTCGTACTGCCTCTTGTACCCGGTATTCGGCTGCATGGAAACCTCGAAGCCCGGCTGGGCCACGTCGTAGGAATGCTTGCCCGAATTGTCGGTATACTGCATCACGAACGAAGCAGGCGAAACGGACGCCCAGTCCCTTACTGTGACCGGCTCGGCCTTCCAGGACATGCTCGAAACAGCCGTGCCCTCGAATACCGTTACGGCGCACACGTAGGAATCTTCTCCCGAAGAGGTGGTTCCGTCGGAGTTGAATACGGGGATTTCCGGATAAATGGTTATCCTCGTCTCTTCGCTCGGAAAATCCGTCTTGTCGTCGTAGCATCCGGAAAGGATGGCTGCCGCGCATGTGACAAGAGCAAAATATCTGATAATTCTCTTCATAACTTTGACATTAATCATTAATACCATCCTTCCGTCTGTTCAAGTTTCGAATTCCTGTTACGGGCGGTCTTGGTGATGGGCCAGAGCAGGATATTGGTATCGTTCTTACGGGCTTTCAGGGTATCGTTGTAATCCCAGATCTTATCCAGGCGGATCAGTGCCCACCAGATAACGCCTTCGGCCGGGAACTCAAGGAAGTATTCCCGCACCAGGGCGTCCAGCACGTCGTTCTTCGTTGCCGAAGAATAATAATTATCGACGCCGTAGGCGCGTTTGGCGATTATGTTAAGATAAGTGAGGGCGTCCACGTACTTCGCCTGATAGTACTTCAGTTCAGCCATCATCATGACGGCCAAAGCGTAGCGATAGTACAGCAGGTCGCAGTCCCTAACCATGGTTCCGCTGCTGAGGTCGCCAATGAACTTGTTCACCCAGGTCAGGGTGCCGTCTCCCATGGTTCCGTAATTGCCGTCACCGAGGATCGTGGCCACACGGGTATCTCCCTTGTTGTCGCGGGAGTCCCTCAGCATCGCCAGATATCCGTCGCCGTAATCAAGGCTCTGGAACGTTCCGATGGGAACGGGGTTGTTCTGGGAAGCCGGCTTTACGAAAGGAGTGGAGTGCGTGAAGTAAACGTTGAAGCCGCCGAGTTTGTTTTCCTTGGCGCTGTTGAACAGGGCGAACACGACTTCCGCGCTGTTCTTGTTCTCGCTTCCGCGACCGTCAAAGATATCGCTGTACTTGGCGAGGAAGCGCGGGTCACCGGTCTTGACGACGATAGCGTTGAGGGCGCTTTCGGCATCGGTGAGGTACGAGTCGCCGGCCTTCTGGTTGGTATACATCCAGAGGGAGTATTCGGCTTTCAGCATATACACGGCATCCTTGGTGGCCATGTACTTGTTCGTGCCGAGGTTATCGATGTTTTCGATCGCGAGCTTGATATCTTCGGCTATCTGTGCGTACACCTTGGCTTTGGGAGCACGGACGGGATACATCTCTTCCTGGTCGAACGACTCGATGGGTTTGAGGTTGAGGGGAACGTCTCCCCAGAGCCTTGCCGCCCAGAAGTAGCAGTATGCCCTCGCGAAAGCCGCCTGGCCGATTGCCCAGCTGCGCTTTGCGGCAGTCATCGATATCTTCTCGTTGGGCGCGTACTTGAGCACCGCATTCGCCTGGTCGATGGCATTGTACAATGCCGACCAGCTGCAGTTACCCGTCGCGGAGGTCATGGTGTTCTGTATAACATCCTTGGACGTGTAGGCGTTGACCACGCGGGACTTGCTCCACATGAATTCTCCCACGCGGAGTTCGCCCCAGTGCAGTACGCTGATGTCCATCTGAGCGAAGTTGGCCCTGAGCGATGCGTAGATGTCCACAGTGGATCCTTCCACGTGGGCGCTGGTCTTCCACATATTACTGACCGTCATCTGGTTGTCCTGGACGATATCCAGATCCTTGTGGCAGGAGGCCAGGGCAAGGACCGACAGGCAGACTATTGTATATTTTACTATCTGTTTCATATCTCTTCCCTCCATTTTAGAAAACAACCTTTAAGCAGAAGAGTATCTTCCTTGCAGGAGGCATGAGGTTTCCGGTATCGTCCGAACTGCTGTTGTTCGTGGAGACGGCCGTGTACATGCTTGCACTGCTCGAAGATCCCATACCCGATTCGGGGCTGACGGCGCCCGTGACCCTTGTGAAATAATAAAGGGTATTGCCGGTAATGCCGACCGTAGCCTTCTTGATGTTGAGAGGCTTCAGCCATTTTTCGGAGAGATCGTAGGAGAGGGTGACGTCGCGTATGCAGAGGTAGTCCGCCCTTTCGGTCATAAAGCTCGAAACGGCCCTCCAGTTGCGGTTGCTCCAGTCGGAGTCGTTAGGGGTCCAGCGCGCGTACTTCGCGGTAGGATCGCCGGGGTATTCCCAGCAGTCGTAAACCATCCTTCCGAGAATCTGGTTGCTGTCACCCATTCCGCTCTTGAGCATCTGGGTCTTCTGGCCGTTGACTATCGAATGACCGATGGCGTAGTCCAGGTAGATACCCAGGGTGATCCTCTTGAACTTGAAGGTATTGTTGATTCCTCCGGTGGAGTGGGGCATCACGTTACCAAGGTAGAACACGTCTTCGGCGTTGATTATCTCGTTGCCGTCGGCGTCCTTAGCGGAACCGAGCCTGTTGGTCCAGGCCCAGTCACCTGCATCGTGTCTTCCGGTAACATACTTGCCGTCACCCACCCTGTAACCCAGGGAGTTGACGTCGTAGTACTGTCCGTCGGCTTCGGGGAGGCTGTCGATAATATGGTCCGCCTTATAACCGTAGATGCGGCCCAGAGGCTCTCCGACCGCGGTGCCGCCGAAGCGGTAGCCGGTCTCGGTCATCGTATAACCACCTATGCGGTATGCCTTCTTTCCAGTAGGATTTCCGTACGCATCCACTTCGTCATATCCGTATTCTTCCGGGAGAGAGAGCACCCTGTTCGCATTATAAGAATAGGTAATGTCCGTGCTCCAGGAGAAGTTGCGGGCCTGGATGTTTTCCGTGTGCAGTTCAACTTCGGCTCCGTAGAACCTAGCGCTTCCCACGTTGGCCTTTACGGATCCCAGAGGGCTGGTATCCGGCAGGGTGATGGAGAAGAGCATGTTGTCGGTGGTCTTGTTATAGTAGTCGAACAGCAGCCTCACGCGGTCCTTCAGGAATCCGACGTCGAGACCGAGGTCGAGCTGGGTAGTGGTTTCCCACCTCATACTGCCATTCTGCATGGCAGAAGGGCTGAACGTGGACATTCCGGCATACTGTCCGGTCGAGAAGGCTCCGTATGCATCGAAGAGGCCGATGCTGTTGTTTCCGGTCTGTCCGTAGGAAGCACGCAGCTTCAGGTGATTGACCTTGGTAGCGTCTACATTCCAGAAAGGCTCCTCCGAGATTACCCAGGCGGCGGAACCGGAAGGGAAGAATCCCCACCTGTTGCCGGCTGCGAACTTCGAGGAACCGTCAGCGCGGAAGGTCCCGGCAATTATGTAGCGGTGCTTGAAGTCGTAACTCGCACGTCCGAAGTAGGAGATGAGGCACTGGCTCTGGTCCAGGTTGGTGGCGGCGAAGTTGGTTCCGGACTGAAGGTAGGGGACATCGTCGGAGGAAGCGCCGGTTGCGCTGGCGTTCAAGGTGATGTACCTCTGTTTCATATACTCGTAACCCGCCGTCGCGCTGATATGGTGCGCATCCGCAAAGGACTTGTCGTAAGCCAGGAACGAAGTGAAAGTATCCCTGGTGATGGAGGCCCGGTTTTCCTTCGTGTTGTGCGAGGTGGAAATACCGTTCAGTACACCGTCCCTCTCAGCATAGACATAATAGCTGTTGATTGTATGCTGGTTGTAGTAGTTGTACTGGGCGCGGGCCTTCAGGCCGGGAAGGATGTTCCAGTTGAGACTGAACGTACCGGATACCCGGTTGGTCTGGAACGTATGGTCGAAGAAGGTGCTGTACCATGCGGGACTGTGAGAGTGCACGTTGGTGACTATCAGCTGGTTCCATTCTCCCTTGGCGTTCTTTTCCAGGGAGGTGGTAGGCGCGATGACACCGCGGCCTATCGGCTGGTAGTAGTTGTCGTAAGGCATGCTCTTGTTCTGCCTGGAAACATCGAACGTGGCACCCGCCTCCAACTTCTTGGTAACCTTGAAGGTGGTGTTCGAGTGCACCGTCAGCACATTGTAATCGCTGGTGGCGACGACACCGTCATCCTGCAGGTAGCTCACGGATGCAGCGTACTTCATTACGTCGTTGCCGCCGTTGACTCCCACATACTCCTTCTGCCAGAAGGCGTCGTTGCGGAACCACTTGCTCTGCCAGTCAGTGTCTGTAAAGATCAGCACCTTGGTTTCGTCGAGCGGATCAACCATCCACTGATACCCGGCGGGGACTGTTCCGCCCCTTTCCAGATAACGGACCGAGAAAATGGAGGTATCATAGGTGTTACCCGTTCCGAATGCAGTTGCACCGTTGAGCATGGCCGATGCGGGGTGGATAGTGTTGTTACCAAGGGTAGTGGCCATGGCCGGCCTGATGTACGACAGGAATTCCCTCGAGTTGAGGATATCCCACTTCGTCGCAGGGCTCTGATAACCCATCTGGACGTCGAACACTATCTCGGGTCCCTTCGAAACCGAACCCTTCTTCGTGGTCACCAGGATAACGCCGTTGGATGCACGGGCACCGTATATGGCGGCGGAAGCGGCATCCTTCAGCACTTCCATGGACTCGATGTCGTTCGGGTTGACTCCGTTCAGATCGTCACGGAGCGCGCCGTCGACTATGAATATGGGGTTATTACTCAGGTTGACCGAAGATCCGCCTCGGATCAGGAAGCGCGGGGCTTCTCCGGAGAGGGCGTTGCTCGTCGCGATGCGCACGCCGGGAACCTTTCCCTTCAGGGCGTCACCCACGGAGGAGACCGGAGCGTCCATCAGCTTGTCTCCGTCGACTTTGGATACGGAGGTGGACAAGGTCTTTCGGGCCTGCGTGCCGTAACCGACAACCACGACCTCGTCGAGCAGTTTGGAGTCGACACCCAATACCATGTTGAGGATAGGGGAATTGCCGACTACGGCCGATGCGGTCTGGTAGCCGATGCAGGAGAACTGCAGCGTCGCACCCTTGGGAGCGTCGAGACTGTAGGCACCGTCGAGATTCGTCACCGTACCGGTATTGGTGCCGGCGATGAGAACCCCGACTCCCGGTATGGGATCACCATTGGAATCGTGCACTACTCCCCGAATGTCCTGAAGGGCGGAAGCCTGCTTGGGAGCCTGGGAAATGGCTACCGAGTTCCCCGCGATGAGGTACTGGAATCCCGAAGGCACCAGGACATCCCCGAGAATCTTTTCGAGGGCGGCTTGCTTTGCGTGCACCTCAACATTGCCCAATGATTTGTCCGCCAGTTCCTTTCCGAACGAAAATGCCACCCCCGTCTGTTTCGAGAGGGCCTCGGTAAAGGACTTGATCGTGGCGTTCTTCATCACCAAGTCAACATCGAAACCACGCTGTTGCGCAGATGCCCCCGTTCGGCCTGCAGCCAGAAGGAGCGTCATCGCAACGCATAGCCTTAGAATTGCTTTGATGTTCATAAAAACGCGTTTGGTTTATTAATTTGATGTGGTAGAACGTATCTCGAACCGTACTCCTGAGACGAATTCGAGTATGGAGAGGATATCGGCGACTGAATCTGTCGCTGAATAACTGAATACAAATCTTCTGGAACCGCTCACCGGACGGACGACCGCAATGTCGACGCCGAAATTGTCCTCGATCGACTTTACGATTTCCGCGATGCTCGCGTTGTTAAGGGTTATCAGCCTGTAATGCTCGGCGGCATAGGCGACGGCGTTCACCGTCTCCATCCTCAACCCTCCGTCCGCCAGGTCGAACACCGCCTTCTGGTCCGGCGACATTGTGACCATCGGGAATCCCTCCGGTGAAAGAATCCTCACCGAGCCCCTTTCCAGAACGACCTCGGTCTTAGGGAAGGACCCTCCCGAACGCACCGAAAATGCCGTGCCCAGAACTTCCACGCTTATATCTCCCGTCTTGACCGTGAACGGACGCAGGGAGTCTTTGGCCACATCGAAGAAAGCTTCTCCGCAGAGTTTCACAAGACGCCTGTCTTTCAGGCCCGTTACGTCGTACAGGATGCTGGAGCCAGGTTTGAGCCGTACCCGCGTATGGTCGCCGAGGTCGACCGACGCAACAGTCTGAGCGGTATTTGTGTACGAATAACGGTATTCCTCCGCCCCCGGGGTCTCCTGCGACGGAAGGAAAGGAGTGAATACCAGCAGAAGCGCCATGCAGGCAGCAGCCAGAACGCAGAAGGGCGTCACCCATACGTTGCGGTTCCGGCGGGTCGTGGTTGTGTAGATATCCCTGTCTATCCTCAACCGCAGCAGATCGAGCGACTTCTCCTTGCCGTCGTCCAGCCCGGGATCGGTAATCATCGAGCGCAGGCTAACGTTCAGCAAGAGGTCCGAGAACGCTTTCCTGTTCTCCTCGTCCTCTTCCAGCCACTCAAGAATCGCGCGCTCTTCCTCTTCGGTAGTCGCGTGATTGACGTATCTTTCTATTAGTTCGTTGCTGAACGGGTTGTTAGGCATATGTGGTCTTATACACCTATATTACAACCAAGTCGCGGAAACTACTTAAGCGGATCAGTGACTTTCTGCCGAAACCAGCAGCATTCTGAGAGTTTTAAGGGCGTTGTAGATGTGTGCCTCAACCGTGCGGACGGAAATTCCGAGTTTTTCGCTGATTTCCTTTTCGGAATAATGTTCCTCGTAGCTCAGGCGGAAAACCTCGCCGCAACGGTCCGGGAGCCGGGAGATAGCCCCGTCCAGCGTATCCCTCAGGTCGGAAGAATACATCCTGGCTATCACCGGATTCCTGTCCGGATCCAGATACTCGGAGCAAAGGAGAGAGGTAATCCTGTTGCGATAAGAATCGACATAACGCGAGAAGACCTTATCCCTTTTTATAATATTCATGCACCTGTTGTAAACGGAGCGGAGCAGATAATTGCCGAGGTCGGAATCCAGATCGAGCTTGTCCCGGCGCTTCCACGCTCCGAGCAGAGCATCCTGAACCACATCCTGGGCAATGTGCATGGGGACGAAAAGCCTTGCATAGGACAGGAGCGAGGCATAGCTCTGCCTGCAGAGATCATCGAACAAATCCCTTTCGCGCTGAAGTATACGTTCTCCGTGAGCCATGTGTTATTAATGTGGTCGGCCGTTTACAAAGATACGATTTATCTGTTAATTTCAAATAATCACTATATTAGCCGAAGATTGACCTATTGAAATTATCTGCTTATGAAAAGATTATTATTCGCTATTGCAGC
>CAMHTE010000062.1 GCA_946187975.1 uncultured Bacteroidales bacterium
GACGTTCTGAGGGTTTCGTGCCTTGGATATACCGACTCCCGCGTTACGGTTTCGGGCAGGGGTCCGCTGAACGTGGTGCTCAAGGAGAGTTCCCAGTTCCTTGACGAGGCCGTCGTGGTAGGTTACGGTACCCTTCGCAAAAAAGACGTGGTGGGTGCAATCGAGCAGATTGCCGGTAAGGAACTTGCCTCACGCCCCAACCCCAACTTGGTGCGTTCCATCCAGGGGCAGATTCCGGGCCTGACGCTCGAATTCGCCGACGGCAAGCCGAACCACGGTGCGTCGCTGGCAATCCGCGGCACCACCAACAGCATAGGTTCGGGCGGCTCGTCGCTGGTGCTGGTCGACGGCATGGAGGCCAGCCTGTCGGATGTGAACCCCGACGACATCGAGACTATCTCCGTCCTCAAGGATGCATCGTCCTGCGCCATCTACGGTGCGAGGGGAACCTTCGGTGTTATCCTCATCACCACGAGGAATGCCGACAGCGACAGGTTTACGGTAAAGTACGACGCTTCCGCCGGTATCATAGCCAGGACGGTGGTGCCCAACCTGGTTACCAACTCTCTCGACTGGACCGAGATGTTCTACGAGTCGTACAACGCCACCTACGGATACGACCCCACGGGTGTCAATAACATGTTCGATATTCCCGACGGATGGTACCAGGAGCTTATCAAGCGCAGCGACCCCGCCTATGCCAACTACGGCATCGAGGTGAGCGTCAATCCCGTCACCGACAAGTACGAGTACTACTCGATGGGAACCGACTGGGACGCCCTGATGTACAAGAAATACGGTTCCAATACCACCCACAGCCTTTCGGTTTCCGGCAGTTCGGGAAAGATACGTTTCCTTCTCTCGGGACGTTACTTCCACCAGAACGGCATATACAATACCAAGTACGAGCACTACAACCAGGTGAACGGCCGCGCCAAATTCAGCGCCGATGTCAAGAAGTGGTGGACCCTCGAGAACAGCATCGACTTCGTGCGCACCACCTACCACCAGCCCATGTCGTTCACGGGCAAATATACCGTGGGTGTGCAGCTCGACCTCTGCGGAGCGCCCGTCCTTCCCCCTACGAACCCGGACGGGAGCTTTACCAACGCCGGTGTCTGCACCAACTACGCGGTGTGGCAGACCGGACTCGCATACCAGGAAGACTACACTTTCAGGGTGAATGAAAACCTGGCCAGTACATTCCACATAGTGCCCGGCGTCCTCGATTTCCGAGCGGACTTCACCTTCTCGCAGACCAACATCCAGCGTCAGCGCAAGGAGAACAAGTTCGCATACAAGACCGGACCCAACACGGAGACGAGCCGTCCGGCGACGGATTCCTACGAGGAGCTGTTCCGCAACACGGAGTATTGGAAGACGAACGGATACTTTACCTATACTCCCAAGCTGCCCGACAAACACAGGCTCAAGATTACGGCGGGTGTGAACGTCGAGCATCAGAAGCACCACGGTACCGCCGCGGAAAGGAGGGGCCTCATCCTGGACTACAAGGCGAATTTCGGCCTCATGGACGGGGATTACATGAAGATTTCCGACTACAGCAGCTATGCATGGGCATATCTTGGCGCCTTTGCGCGTGCGAACTACAACTTCAAGGACAGGTATCTGCTCGAAGTCAGCGCCCGCGAAGACGGCTCGTCCAAGTTCCCTTCCAACCAGCGCTGGGGTTTCTTCCCTTCGGCGTCGCTGGGATGGCGCTTCTCCGAAGAGCCTTTCATGGACTTTGCCTCGTCCTGGCTGGACAATGCCAAGATACGTGTTTCTGCGGGTTCCCTCGGCAACGGCAACGTGTCGCCGTACTCCTATATGCAGAACATGTCCATCAACCAGTCGGGCATCGTGATCAACGGTACCAAGGTGGCGGTCACAACCGCCCCCAGTCCCATTCCCGACGGTCTTACCTGGGAAAAGGTGACCACGTACGACGCAGGACTCGACCTTGATTTCCTCGGCAACAGGCTGAATTTCGTCGGAGATTTGTACAAGAAGTTCACCACGGACATGTACACCGTGGGCAAAACCCTTCCCGCCGTGTTCGGAAATGCCTCCCCTAAAGGCAACTACGCCGACATGGTTACCAACGGATGGGAATTCAGCCTCGCGTGGAGGGACTCCTTCAAACTCGGCGCTTCCGACTTCAGCTACGGAGTCAAGGCCATGCTCTGGGACGCCCGCAGCTGGATCACCCGATATAACAACGCTACCAAGAAGCTTACCGACTATTACGAGGGTCAGGAACTCGGGGAGATATGGGGATATCACATCCTCGGACTCTTCGAAAGCGATGCAGAGGCGGCCGGATGGGCCGACCAGACTTTCTTCCGCATCGACCGCAAAGGGAACGTCTATCGCGCGGGCGACCTTAAATATGAGGACAAGGACGGCAGCGGCGCCATCGACTACGGCGACAACACCAAGGACAATCCGGGCGACATGACGGTCATCGGAAATACCACTCCCCGTTACTGCTACGGACTCAACCTCAACGCCTCGTGGCGCGGGATAGGCATCAGCCTCTTCTTCCAGGGAGTGGGCAGGAGGGACTGGTACCCGAGCCTCGACTGCGCCTACTTCTGGGGCAAGTACAACCGCCCCTACGGCCTTTATCCGAAGATCCACACTACCAACAGGTGGACGGAAGACAATCCCGACCCGAACGCTTTCTGGCCCAGGACCAACTCCTATCTTACCACCGATACCAGCGGACTCCTCATCAAGGGAACGGCCGACCGCTACCTCGTGGACGCCTCCTACTGCCGCCTCAAGAACATAACGCTGGATTACACCTTCCCGGAGAAGCTGGTGAAGCGTGCCGGGCTCGAAGGGCTCCGCGTGTACGTGACCGGCGAGAACCTCTTCACCTTTACACCGATGCGCAAATGGACCGACAACATGGATCCGGAGGTTATCTCCAACGGTGACGTCGACTTCAACGGGGCCAATACCAAGCTGGGCACATCTGCATGGCGCGGCGACCAGGCCGACGGCAACTCCTACCCAATGCTCAAGAGCGTAACCGTGGGCATCAACGTAACATTTTAAAAAACGGGAGATATGAAAAAGATATTTGTCATTTCTGCCATTGCGGCCGCCACGTTCGTGTCGTGCGACAAGTTCCTCAACGGCGACGAGGTCCCCAACAAGATAACGGCCGGCGAATACTTCTCCAACGAGTCGAGCCTGAAGACCTACGCAAACGGGCTACTGAACAGCTATACGCCTTCGGCCGCCACCCTTACATATGGCGACCAGTACGCAGAGAACATAGTGAAGGTCAACGTCAACAACTTCTATATCGGCAACTGGGACGCAAACCAGCAGGGCGGATGGGGAGCCGACGACTGGAAGATGCTCTACAACGTGAACTATTTCCTCAAGCACCTCGGAGAGGCTTCCGTAAGCGACGAAGTGCGCAGGCATTACGAGGGGGTGGGCCGTTTCTGGAGGGCCTGGTTCTACTATGGCAAGGTGCGTACCTTCGGTGCGGTACCGTGGTACGACGAACCTATCGACGCCGAAGACGAGGCAGCCCTCTACAAGAAGCGCGACAACCGCGAATACGTGATGTCGAAGGTGCTGGAAGACCTTAACTACGCGGCGGACAACTGCTTTACGAGCGCCGCCTACGTCAACAACGGCCAGATCAACGGTTACATAGCCAACGCGTTCAAGGCGAGGGTCTGCCTGTACGAGGGGACCTACCGCAAATACCACACGGTGGACCCTTCCACCGGAGTTGCCTGGACGAATGCCTATGGCACTTCCGCCGATTTCCTGGATGCCTGCATCGATGCCGCGGAGGCCGTGATGGAGAGTAACAGGTATTCCATCAAGAAAACCAATTCCTACAGCAACGTCTTCCTTTCGTCCTCCATCCTGTACGACGAGGTGCTCTGGGCGAGGGAGTATTCCACGGGACTGAATATCTACCACAATACTACGTCGGTGTTCAATTCTTCTTCCAGCGGAGCATGCTGGAATATGACCAGGGCGTTCATGAACACCTACCTGCATACCGACGGAACACGCCATACCGACGTGGCCGGATACAAGACCCTCTCGTTCCGCGACGAATTCGCCGACCGCGACAAGCGCCTCTCGCAGACCGTGATGGGCCCCGGATATATAAAGAAGCAGGACGGGGTCAACGTGGAATACAGCGTGTTCATTAACAACAGTTTCCTCAAATCCGGTTACTGGATCTGCAAATGGATGCTTCCCAGCAACGCGTATGAGGGCAATACCACCTGTCCCAACGCCCTTCCCATACTGCGTTATGCGGAGGTGCTCCTGAATTATGCCGAGGCCAAGGCGGAAAAAGGGGAGTTCGGCTCCGCCGAATGGGCAAAGACCATCGCACCTCTGCGGGATCGCGCCGGAGTCGCGACGACCGAACCGGCCACGGCCGATCCTTACCTGATCGCTTACTTCGACAATACCGTTACCGACAAGTGGCTGCTCGAGATACGCCGCGAGCGGGGAATCGAACTCTACATGGAGAACCTCCGTTACGAGGACCTCATGCGCTGGAAACTCGGCCACCTCATCGCCCGCAGATGGGACGGGATGTACTGCCCCCTCGGAACAAAGCAGCCCTACAACGCGGCCGGCGACAAGTTCGTATGCTTCGTGCAGAGCACTGCGGGGACCGACGCCAACACCACCTACTTCGTGATGGACCGCAACCCCTACCACAGCATCAATGCCGAAGGTTGCCTGGAGTTCGAACAGGTGGCCCGCGTATGGGACGACCGTATGTATGTTCGTCCGGTTCCCGAAACCGCGCTTGCGGTCAATCCGGACCTTGGACAAAATAATGGATGGGAATAATGAAGAATAAAGGATTACTGTTCGTTCTGGCCGCCATTGCCGTCCTTTGCGGATGCAAGGGCGGTAGGGGAGAGGATGAAGATGCCTCCCGCCCCGTCACGCTTACCGGCACATGGGCTTTTACCGAACTGCTGTCCGGCGACAGCTGGACGTTGCAGAACGTCAAGGAAGTGCTGGTCTTCGACGGGGAAGGCAGCTATGCTGTCAGGAAGTTCACCGGAACTTACAAGGTGGTGTGGTCCGAAGGGCTCATACTTGCCGACGAGGCCGACTTCGCCCAGGCGGAAGGACAGTACGGCTGTTCGCACAGGGGACTGCAGTATGTTTTTGAATCGCTCGGATCGGAATATACCCTTTCCTCCGAGTCCGAGGACTGCCTGGAGTTCTCTTTCCGGCGCCTGCGCAGGGTGACGGGCTTCCGCGCTCCCGAGCATACCGAACTGGATCCCGACCGCGAAGGCTACATCAACAACAGTTACATAGAGCCGGGGAACAACATGGTCGGCCTGATAAAGGATTCCTCCACCGGCAAAGGCATACCGGGGGTGGTTGTCTCGGACGGATACAGCACAGTGGCCACCGATGCCAACGGAGTGTACCAGTTCGCCGCTTCCACGACCGTGCAGGCCGTCACGAGGTACGTGTTCTACAGTACCCCGTCCGCTTACAGGGTGGAAACCGACAACGGCATCCCTTCATTCTACAAGCTTGTACTCTCAGTTCCTTCCACCGGATGGCTGCGCAACGACTGGACCCTTATCCCTCTCGACGAGCCGGAAACCAGATGGACCATGGTGGGAATCGGGGACCCGCAGTGCAGTTCCTCGACCGAAGTGCAGCGTTACATAGACGAAACGCTGGCCGACATGAAGGACTACCTTCCGAAGTACAGGAACGTCTATGCCGTCACTCTCGGAGATATCGTGCACGACAGCAACAATATATGGCCTCTCATGAAGGAGTCCATGTCGGGGGTGACAGTCTCCGGAAGGGTGCTGCCGTTCTTCCAGGTGATGGGAAACCACGACCACAACGCCCTGGTGGACAACGCCTACCAGTCGTCGCAGCTCTACATCAACTACTTCGGCCCCGACAACTATTCCTTCAACCGGGGCGATGTGCATGTGATATGCTTCGACAACGTGCTGGTAACCGGACGCACTACCGAAAACAAGGTCAACGGATGGACGTGGAACAGCTATAATTCCGGAATGACCGACACCCAGCTGGAATGGTTCAAGAAAGACCTCTCCTTCGTAAAGGACAAGTCGGACAAGATGCTGATAGTGTGCGTGCATATACCTTTCATAGACACCGCATTCAAACACCGCACGGAGATCATGAACTACTTGAAACAGTTCAAGGAGGTTCACGTCATGGCGGGGCATACCCATTTCAACAGGAACTACATCCACAGCGCATACGTATGCCAGGGCGGCCTGCCAGTGTATGAGCACGTCCACGGTGCCGCCTGCGGGGCATGGTGGGAGGCGAAGTCATCCGTAAATGTTACGGGCGCGCCTTCGGGTTACACCGTCTTCGAAATCGACGGGCCTTCCATCGTGAACTGGGTGATGAAGGGGACCGGCAAGGCGGAGGACCACCAGTTCCGGGTGTACGACGGAAACCAGACCTATACGGGGACCAAGGGGTACAATTACAACTGGTACCGTACGGACAATACCGGAGGAAGCTCCAATATAGTTTCCAAGGGGTACGACGGCTTCCGTAACAGTTTCGTGGTCGAGGTTTTCGACGACGACACAAAATACGTGAAGGTGGAACTATGGAAGGACGGTGCCAAGCTGGGAGACTTCAAACATCTCGCACGCAGCACCAGTTCCAATATCTGCTGCTGCTCATGGTTCTTCAACGAGCGAGGGAAGAATTCCACTACCTGGAACAGTACGGCGTCGTCGTACTGGTATTATCCCACGGCAAATCCTTCTCCGTCCGAAATGACGGGCTGGACCGTGCGCATGACGCGTACCATCCCTTCCAACGGGAGAGAAAACGTCTATACCTGCAGCACGCTCACCACCGACTACGAGGATTTCAAACGTAAATAATAACCTTATAAATAACCAAACAATCAAAATGAAACGCTATTTTACAATCATTGCCGCGGCCATGGCAGCCTTGGTCGTGGTATCCTGTAGATCCAAGGAAGAGGAACAGGTGATTGTCCGTGGCATTACCGTAACTCCGTCCACGCTCACTCTCGATGCGGGCGAAACGGAGGTGCTCACTGCCGAAATCACCCCTTCCAACGCTACCGACAAGACCGTCAACTGGTCATCTTCCGCCGAGGCGGTGGCGACCGTCAGCAAGGACGGTGTGGTTACCGCAGTCGGCAGCGGAAAAGCCGTCATCACGGCAAAGTCCGGAACAAAGTCCGGAACCTGCGAAGTGACCGTCATGGGAGCGGCCACCGGAGTGAAGATTAGCCCTGCCAGCATCGAGCTTTCCTACAACGAATCCTCCACCCTGGTTGCTACCGTGGAGCCGGAAGGCTTCGTCAAGAATACGGCCGTCACCTGGGTCAGCAGCAATCCCGAAGCGGTCGCAGTGGCCGTAGATGAGAGCAATCCCCTCAGCGCCAAGCTTACCGCAGGTTCGACTAAGGGTGACTTCACCGTAACCGTAACCACCGTCGACGGTGGTTTCTCCAAGGAGTGCAAAGTCTCCGTGGTAGGCCTTTCCGCAAACGGCCTCAAGACCGGACCCGAACTGGTCGCCTTCCTCCAGCAGGCTTCTGAAATGGAAGCGACCGACGACGTCAAGCTCGCCGCCGACATCGACATGGAAGGCGCCACCCTTCCTCAGGCTGTGTCTTTCAAGGGCACCTTCAACGGCCAGAACTACAGTATCAAGAACGCCGTAATAACCCAGCCCCTGTTCGCAATCAACGATGGCACCGTCAAGAACCTTGTGATCGCCTCCAACTGCAAACTGCAGCCCGCAACGCTCGAATTCGCACCTGTAGTGGGCGTCAACAACGGAACGGTTTCCGGCTGCACCAACAACGCGCTTATCAGTTACACGCAGAGCGTGGCCTCCGAAGACTATCAGTATCACCTGATAGCCGGCATAGCCGAAGTCAACAACCGCGACGGCGTCATCGACAACTGCACCAATAACGGCGAAATCAACATCCAGGCCAACGACCGCAGCGACGCCCCGACCGTGGCGGGTATCGTAGGCGTGAGCGCCGGTTATGTCCGCAACAGCAAGAATACCGCTCCCATCACCCACAATCCCGGATATGCGGCCCTCAAAAAGGGAGGAATCATAGGCGAAGTGGTTGGCGGCGCCATCAACATCCCCCATCAGGTGGGAGGCATCGTCGGCCTGTTCTACAACAGGGACGTCGAGAACAAAGCCGGCCTTACCGACCGCGGCATCGAAGACTGCACCAACACCGGAAACATAACGGTTACCGCCCTGGGAGGCCAGGCGACGGCCACCTGCCGTGCGTACGTGTCCGGCATCGTAGGCGAGATTTCCGGAGGCTACATCAAGAAGTGCACGAACGAGGGCAACGTGGTCCTGAACCACAGCAGCGGTAAGAACACGAATGTGACTACCGACAAGCAGATGTTCGTGGGCGGAATCTACTGCATCAACCTCAACGACTTCACCGTCGCGGCCGGATGCACCTATCCTGCCTGCTCCGACTGCGTGAACAAGGGTGACATTACCATGGATACCGACCATACCGGAGCATACATGTACATAGGAGGGATAAGCGCCAATACCGATTTGGAAAACGACGCTACCAAGTGCATCAACCCTCTTATAAGCGGATGCGTCAACTACGGCAAGGTTACCGGCAAGGGCTACGGCAAGATCCGTGCGGCCGGCATCACCGCACAGACCGGCAATATCCACAAGTGCATCAACTACGGTACCATCGAACTTGGCGAGAACGTGCTTGCCAATGCCAATACCGGCTCGTTCGCCGGCAACATCAGCTGCTATCATGCAGGTCCCGGCCACGAACTCGTGGACAACGAGGCGTACGGAAACATCAAGCTCAACAACGCAGCGATGGCCGGCGGTCTCGTAGGCATCCTTGGCGGACGTCTCGGCGAGGTGGCAATTACGGGCAACAAGGTCAACTGCACCATCGAAGGGCCTGCCGGATCCTACCTCGGAATGCTTACCGGTTACTGCAACGCCACCGATGAGTGGACCGTAGGTACCTCCGAGTCGCCCTGCTATGTCGCAGGCACCATCAAGCTGGGTGAAACCACTACCACCCTGACCGAAGACAACTACCTTTCGAACTGGGGAGCCACCAATTCCTACCTCATCGGATGGGACAAGAAGGGCGACCACGACTCCGCCAACATCAAATTCCTGAAGTAGTTTGCGAAAGTCGGTCTGCCTCCTGATAATACTGGCGGCTTCTGCGCTCGCAAGGGCGCAGGAGCCTGCCGGTTTTCTTCAGTCCTGGAAAGAAGGCTACATGGACATCCATCATATTGCGACCGGCCAGGGGGACTGCACCTTCGCGGTGCTTCCCGACGGAACCACGCTGATGATCGATGCCGGCGACCTCGGCCTGCCGCAGGGCTCCCGCCACTGGTACCATCGCGTACCCGACGCCAGCCAGCCTACAGGGGAGTGGCTCTGCCGCTACATGAGGTGCTTCTCTCCAAATCCCGACAGGATCGACTACGCCATGGTCACTCACTTCCATGCCGACCATATCGGCAGCGTGAAGGAATCGCTTCCGGGCAGACGCGGCTACCGCCGTTCCGGAATAACCTACGTGGGTGATACCATACGCATAGGCACCCTCGTGGACCGGGGCTGGCCGGACTACGATTTCCCGTCCAGGGAGAATATCTCGCGCGAAAGCCCCCTTCTTGGGGATTACCTCAAGTTCGTGCATTACTGGAAGGAGCGCGGCATGAAGGTGCAGGGCTTCCGGACGGGCGCAGACGACCAGTTCACGCTCCTCCACAAGCCCCGAAGGTACAGGAAAAACTTCGAGATACGTAACCTTGTCGGCAACGCGGTTGTCTGGACGGGCTCCGGGTCGGAAACCAGGGCCATGTACAGCGGCGACCCCCGTCTCTTCGACGAAAACCAGCCAAGCTGCGGAATACGCATCCGCTACGGAAAGTTTACGTATTACAACTGCGGGGACCTTTCCGGCATGAACTTCCCGCGGTACAAATGCCAGGAGAGGGACTTCGAGTCGTATGTGGCCGATGTGTGCGGCCGCATCACGGTAATGAAGTGCGACCACCATGCGGCGACCGACGCGGTGAACGAAAAGCTCATGCGCGCCGCCAGGCCGCAGGCTTTCATAGTGCTTGCCGGGCACAGGGAACATCCCTGGAAGCCCACCATGGATCGCATGTCCGACAAGGGCATATATCCCGGCGACAGGGACTACTACATAACCACGGAGTGCTCCAGGGACGACCTCGGGCCGGAACTCTGGTCGCTGTTCAAGCCGGCCGGGCACGTGGTGGTGAGGGTTTATCCCGGCGGGCGGAAATACCGCATTTATGTACTCGACGTTTTTTCGGGCGATTACAGGATTAAATACGATTCCGGTCTCAGGAATGCGGAATAATTATTAAATTTGGGATAGATAATTCAATAGCATGGAGAGTAAAACAATCGTAGTCATCGGCAGCAGCAACACCGATATGACCGTCAGGACAAAAACCCTTCCTCTTCCCGG
>CAMHTE010000063.1 GCA_946187975.1 uncultured Bacteroidales bacterium
TACGAAAAGAATAAATGAGGCAGCGCGCGAAGTTTGGGAGCCGCTTTGCGGCGATAATGGCGATGGCGGGGTCCGCAGTGGGACTCGGCAATATCTGGCGTTTCCCGTACATGGTGGGCGAGCACGGAGGTGCGGCGTTCATTATAGTGTACGTGCTCTGCTGCCTTACCGTCAGCCTTCCCATCTTCTTTTCTGAATCCCTCATAGGCAAGACCACCCGCAAGGACACCTATGGCGCCATGGAACAGATCGCTCCCGGCGGAAAGCTAAAGCCCGTAGGGTTCATGGCAATTCTCGCCGCATTCGTAATAGTATGCTTTTACAGCGTGGTGGGAGGATGGAGCTTTAATTACCTCATCCGTTCCCTTGCGGGATCTTTCAACGGGCTGGACATGGCCAGCGCCCGTGAGGTCTTTGCCAGCGTGGGGTCTTCTCCCGTAGAGAGCGTCAGCTGCATGCTGGTATTCCTGGGGATGACGGCCCTGATAGTGGTGGCCGGAGTGGACAAGGGGATAGGCCGATTCTCGAAGATATCGATGCCGGTGCTGCTGGTGATGATGCTGCTTATAGCCTTCGTTTCGCTGAGCCTGCCCGGTGCCGGGAAGGGAGTTGAATATCTGCTGAAACCGGACTGGAGCCGCCTGGACGGGCCGGCGATAGCATCCGCCCTGGGGCAGTCATTCTTCAGCCTGTCGCTGGGTGTGGGGTGCATACTTACCTACGCTTCGTATATGAAGGAAGAAGAGAGTGTGCTGACCGCCGGAGTATGGACAGCGGTGTTCGATACGGCTTTCGCCCTTATAGCGGGCTTTGCCATCATGCCGGCCGTGTTCGCTGCGGGAATAGAGCCTGCCGCCGGCCCGACCCTGGTGTTCGAAACACTTCCGGTCATCTTCTCCAAAATGGGAGTAGTGCTGCCGGTGATATTCTTTTTGGCAATTCTCATTGCCGCGCTTAGCTCGTCCATTTCGATGTTCGAGGTGGCCGTGGCGTGGCTCGTGGACCAGAAGCAGATGCGGCGCGTTACAGCCGTTCTTTCGGTATTCGGAGCGGCGGTGGTGCTGGGCTGCGCCTGCGCCGTGGCCCCGTCAGTATTCCGGGCATGCGACTTCGTGTCGTCCAACGTGTTCATGATGATCGGGGCGCTCGCCTTCGCGCTCATTGTAGGATGGAAACTGCCCAGGGAGGAGGTTCTCCGCCACCTGCGCTTCCCCTTCATCTATGCCGTCATCCGCTATGTGGCGCCCGTCATGATAGTGGCGATCGCCATTTCTAATCTGCTTTAATTTTGCTATATTTGCCTGATATGGCAAAGCAGATAGAAGATACTCCCCTCATCAAACAATTCTTCGCTATAAAGGCGCAGCATCCCGAGGCCATCCTGCTTTACAGGGTGGGGGATTTCTACGAGACCTTCAGCGACGATGCGGTGCTGGTGAGCAAGCAACTGGGGCTGGTCCTTACGCGCCGTACCAACGGCGAGAAGGGCGACATCCCCATGGCCGGAGTACCTTATCATGCCTTACAGCAGTATCTTCCCAGGCTTGTACGCGCCGGGTATAAGGTCGCAATTTGCGACCAGCTCGAGGATCCCGCTCTCAGCGGCAATAAACTCGTCAAGCGCGGAGTCTCCGAGGTGCTTACTCCCGGCGTGGCCTTCAGCGAGGGAATGCTCGAGCAGAAGGAGCACAACTGGCTCTGCGGCCTTACCTTTGAGGGAGAGAATTGTGGAGCGGCCTTCCTGGACGTATCTACCGGGACCTTCCGGGTGGCGCAGGGAGGCATCGATTATATTGCCACCCTCATGGCTTCCTTTGCTCCCAAGGAACTGGTGGTCCAGCGCGACTGCGTGAAGGGGGTGCGCGAGCGCTTCGGCGACTACTACATCTCCCCTCTGGACGAATGGGCCTTTGTATTCGATTCCGCACAGGAAAAACTCCGCGAGCAGTTGAGGGTTGAGACTCTCAAGGGCTTCGGCATTGACGGCTTCCCCCTGGCCATATGTTCCGCGGGCGCTCTCATCCGTTATCTGGAGCAGACCTGCCATACGGGGCTGGGCAATATATGCTCGATTTCGCGCATCGACGAAGGCAAGTTTGTATGGATGGACCGTTTTACCATCCGTAACCTGGAGATCTTCTCGTCGGTAGCCGGCAAGGACGGAGTCTGCCTGGTTGACGTTCTGGACAGCTGCTCTTCGCCCATGGGCTCGCGCCTGCTGCGTTCCTGGCTGTCGATGCCGCTGATTGACCGCACCGCCCTCGAGTCCCGTTACGACGTGGTTCAGTTCTTCTTCGACAACGAAGGTCCTCTCGATGACCTGCGCCGTCTGATAGGCGACGTGGGCGATCTCGAACGCATAATATCCCGTGCCGCCACCGGCCGTATAATGCCGCGCGAGATGATGCAGCTGGGGAGGTCCCTATCGAGGATGCAGCCCATTCGCGAGCTCTGCTCGGCAGCCGGAGTGCCCGCCATCGACAAACTTGTGCGGGGGATGAAAGATTGCACCCGCCTGCTCAAAAAGATAACTTCCACCCTGGATGAGTCGCCGGCCGTTTCCATAGGCAAGGGCGATGTAATCGCGCCGGGAGTTGACGCCGGGCTGGACGAACTCCGCAACATTTCCCGTGGAGGCAAGGACTATCTCCTTCAGATGCAGCAGCGTGAGATTGAGCGTACCGGCATATCCTCGCTCAAGATAGGATACAACAACGTATTCGGCTATTACATCGAGGTCCGCAACACCTTCAAGGACAGCGTGCCTCCCGAGTGGATACGCAAGCAGACCCTCGTGAGCGCCGAGCGTTATATCACCGAGGAACTCAAGGAATACGAGCAGAAGATACTTGGAGCAGAAGGCGAGATCTACGCGCTCGAAAGCCGTATCTACGGGGAGCTGGTGCAGGAAGTGCAGCGCCACATAAGGGACATCCAGGCCAACTGTCAGGCCGTGGCCCAGCTGGACGTGCTGTCTTCCTTCGCCCTTCAGGCTATAACCCACAACTACTGCCGGCCGGAAATCGACGGCAGCCAGGTGCTGGACATCAAGGCCGGGCGTCATCCCGTCATCGAAACGCTCATGCCGGCAGGTGAGGAATACGTTCCCAACGACATCCATCTCGATTCCTCTGCAACGCAGATAATAATCCTTACCGGTCCCAACATGGCCGGAAAATCCGCCCTTCTCCGTCAGACGGCCCTCATTGTGCTGATGGCACAGGCAGGATCCTTCGTGCCCGCGTCGAGCGCCAGGATAGGCCTCTTCGACAAGATCTTCACCCGAGTCGGCGCGAGCGACAACATCTCCCGGGGAGAATCCACCTTCATGGTCGAGATGCTGGAGACGGCGATGATAATGCACAATCTCTCCGCCCGTTCACTGGTGCTGCTGGACGAAATCGGCCGCGGTACCTCCACCTACGACGGAATGAGCATAGCACGCGCTCTGGTGGAATACATCCACAAGAACGGCAAGGGCGCCAAGACTCTCTTCGCCACCCATTACCACGAACTCAACGACCTTGCGGACAGATACCCCCGCGTAAAAAACTATCACATAGCCGTCAAGGAAGTAGGCAAGGACGTGGTCTTCCTGCGAAAGTTGACCGAAGGCGGCGTTTCTCACAGCTTCGGTATACATGTGGCGCGTCTGGCGGGCATGCCCAAGGAGATAGTGGAAAGTGCGGAACGCACTCTGAAGGAACTCGAAAAGAAGGAAAACAGCGTCAAGGCCGTTGCAAAGACGGGAGCGGTCCAGGACGACGGCAGCGTGCAGTTGAACCTCTTCCAGCTGGATGATCCTACCCTGAGCACCCTCCGTGCCGAACTCGAGGCGGCCGACCTCAATAACCTCACCCCTATGCAGGCGTTCGACCTGCTCCGCAAGATGAAGGCGGAGATTGGGCTGGAATCCTGAAAGTACTAGATGATGCGCAGAGCCCTGATCATAACGTACTACTGGCCCCCTACCGGGGGGTCCGGAGTGCAGCGTTGGGTGAAGTTCGCAAAGTACCTGCCCAAGCATGGGTGGCAGCCGGTAATCTATACCCCCGAGAACCCGGAGATGCTGGCGGTGGATGCCTCCCTCGAGGCGGAGGTCCCTGCCGAGGCGGAGGTAATCAAGACCCATATCCGCGAGCCTTATGCCATCTATCGTAGCTTGCTTGGGAAGAAGAAAGATGCCCGCGGGGCGGGACTTAATCCCATCAATTCGCAGAAGAAGACCTTCGTGCAGAAGCTGATGCTGTGGATACGCAGTAACTTCTTTGTGCCAGATCCCCGTGTCGGCTGGGTGAAGCCTTCGGTCAAGTTCCTGGAAGAATATCTCAGGGAGCATCCGGTCGATGTGATAGTCACCACAGGGCCGCCACAGTCCATGCATCTTATTGGCCTGCGGCTTCATCGTCTGACGGGGATTCCCTGGGTGGCCGACTTCCGCGACCCGTGGACCAAGATGCATTACTTCAAGCATCTGGAGCTTGGCCGCTGTGCGTTGAAAAAGCACCTGCGACTTGAGCAGGAAGTGCTGGACGGGTGCAGTGCGGTAATCTCGGTAACCCCCATGGTTCAGGAAGATTTCCGCGCACAGACCTCTACGCCGGTGCATCTGGTTACTAACGGATACGACGCTCCCGACTTCGAGGCTCCGCTTCCGGAACGTGCTGACGGCATTTTCAGGGTGGTTCATACCGGGCTCTTCGCCTCCGACGGCGACCCGGTGATGGTCTGGAAGGCCCTTGCCTCCCGTTGCGCTGCCGATCCCGCTTTTTCATCGGCCCTGCGCATACGGCTCGCCGGCAAGGTGGACCCCGAAATAATCGAATCCATCCGTTCTTACGGCCTTGGGGATAATCTGGAGATGCTCGGATATCTTCCTCACGAAGAGTCGGTTGCGGAACTGCGCAACGCCGACATAATCCTGCTCCCGCTCCGTCGCGATCCGGAATATCGCAAAGCCCTGCCCGGGAAGATCTTCGAATGCCTCGCTGCCGGTCGTCCCGTGCTCGGGACGGGTCAGGAAGACGGTGCCGCCGCCTTGCTGATTGCAGAAACAGGATCCGGCAGGATGTTCGACTGGGACAAGGACCCCGGTGAATTCATCGACGCCGTGGCGTCCGGAAGTTTCGTCCCCGCCCGTAAGGGCATAAAAAAATACTCCCGCCTTGCGCTCAGCGCACAGATGGCGGAACTGTTCGACAGTCTTGTATGAAGAAGAAACTAGCAATATGCGCCGGTATTATTATCGGCTTTCTGATATTGGCCTACGCTTTTGTGCCGCAGGCGCTGGAAGGGCGCGTGCTTAACCAGTCGGATACTTCCGGATGGCGGGGGATGGTGCAGGAGATGAGCGAATGGAACCACGATCACCCGGACGACCGTACTGCATGGACGGGCTCGATGTTCGGAGGCATGCCGACGGCTGCGATAGAGCCTTCTACCGAAGGTGACTACACCTGGAGCCTTTACCGCCTGCTCATGGCCGGGAAGCGTCCCGCCAACTGGCTCTTCGTGTCGCTGGTAGGGGCCTTCCTGCTGTTGCTCGCCTTCGGAATAAATCCTCTGATCGCCGCTGGAGGTGCCGTTGCAATCACTTTCTGCTCGTTCAACCTGCAGATAATACAGGTGGGGCACAATACCAAGATGCAGGCGATCGCCCTGCTGCCCTGGGTGCTGGCGGCTATGGTGTACGCCTACCGTTCCGCCCGGGCGCGAAAGCTTCCCCACACCCTGCTCGCCGCCGCGCTGTTCGGCCTTGCGGTGAGTTTTCAGGTAAAGGCCAATCATCCGCAGATATCTTACTATCTGGCCATCATCATAGCCTTCTATGTGATAGTGACTTTCGTATGGCTGCTTGCAGACAGGGAGCGGCGGGCCGGAGTCGGACGTTTTATCGCGGTGAACTTCCTTCTGCTCGCATTCGGATTGGTGGGGTTGGGGACCAATGCCTCCAAGATGATGCCCATCCTGGAGTACACTCCGTATTCCATGCGCGGAGGGTCCACTTCCGGCGAAAGCAAAGGCCTGGATCTGGATTACGCCACGGCATGGAGTTACGGGTGGGAAGAACTTCCCAACCTGATGATTCCGGACTTCAACGGAGGAGCTTCGGTCGGCGAGCTCGGGCCCAAGTCGCAGACATGGCGTCTGCTCAAGAGGGCGGGGCAGCCCAACCTCAAGTCGGTCTGTGCCAATCTTCCCCTATACTGGGGCCCTCAGCCCTTCACCGCCGGTCCGATGTACATAGGGGCCGTAACCATCTTCCTCTTCCTGTTGGGACTGCTATGTTGTAAGGGGAAGGAAAGGTGGTGGCTGCTTGGAGCGTCGCTATTTGCGATACTGCTGGCGCTCGGCCATCATTTTATGCCTTTTACCCGTCTGGCCTTCGCGACGCTGCCGCTATACAATAAGTTCAGGACCGTTTCCATGGCCCTGGTCATACTGCAGTTCACCATGCCGGTGCTGGGCTTTATCGCGCTCGATTCGGTGGTCAAAGGCGATATTCCGGGCGAATTGTTCCGACGCAAGGGCCTTATTGCGTGGGGCCTGACGGGAGGCGTCTGCCTGCTGTTCTGGCTCTTCCCAGGGCTTGCCGGAAGCTTTTCCGGACCGTCCGACCAGGGCATGCAGGATGTGCTGGTGAGCGCTCTCGCGGCTGACAGGATGGCACTTCTCCGGCACGACGCCATGATCTCGTGCCTCCTTATTTCCGCATCTTTCGTCCTGCTGTGGTGGGCCCTCAAGCCGGGAGATTCTTCCTCCTTCCGTGGCAGACGCATCACTGCGGCGGTCGCAATCTGCGTCCTGGTGCTGCTGGACCTGGTGCCCGTTGCAAAACGCTATCTCAACGGCAGCCATTTCACAACCCCGAAGGCTTTCATGGACCAGTTCGCGAAGCGGCCCGTCGACAAGGCCATCCTTGCCGATACCGATCCCTCGTTCCGTGTGCTGGACCTGACGGTCAACGTATTCAACGATTCGCATCCAAGTTACTGGCACAAGAACATCGGAGGCTATTCCCCGGCCAAACTCCAGATATATCAGGAGTACATCGAGAGCCATCTCCAGGCGGAGATTCGTCAGTTGGGAGCTTCCCTGCAGGGAGCAAAGAGCCTCGAGGAGGCGGCGGACCTGGCGCCCGAACTGGAAGGCCTTTCCAAACTGAACTGCCGGTATATCATACTGAACGGCGACGCCGCTCCGCTGCGCTATCCTTATGCCAAGGGCAATGCCTGGTTCGAGGAAGCTCCGGAAGGAGCCAGCGTGGAATTGACTTCGTACGCTCCCAATGAACTGCGCTACCATTACAGCTCGCCAGAAGAGGCCAAACTGGTATTCTCCGAGGTGTGGTACCCTTCAGGCTGGAGTCTTGTCGTGGAAGATACCGGAGAGACTCTCCCCATGGCACTCAGCGACGAGGTGCTTCGCAGCGCAGTTGTGCCTGCGGGAGAACACGACCTTGTGATGCGTTTTGCGCCGACGTCTTACGCCCGCGGAGCCGCGGTGTCACGCATCTGCTCACTGATTATTATCCTGCTCGCCCTTGCGGCTGCGGCCTTTGCGTTGAGGCCCGTCCGCAAAAAGGACGGCACCAATCCCGCCGAATGATGGAGGTCCGGGCAAAGAAGTCTTTAGGTCAGCACTTCCTGGTCGATCAGGGGGTAGCCCGCCGCATCGTGGACTCCCTCGGGGCTTCTTCCGCCGAAGGCGCTCCTGCCGAGGTTCTGGAAATCGGCCCCGGCATGGGGGTTCTGACAAAGTATCTTCTCGAGCGCCCGGATATCGACCTTAAACTGGTGGAACTCGACGGAGAGTCGGTGGATTATCTTCTTACCCACTTCAACGGCATGCAGGGACGGCTCTGGCAGGCGGACTATCTCAAACTGGACGTACACCGCCTCTTCCCGGGGCAGTATCGCATAATAGGGAATTTCCCGTACAATATTTCGTCGCAGATCTTTTTCAAGATACTGGACGACCGCGACCGTGTGCCGGAAGTGGTGTGCATGGTTCAGAAAGAAGTGGCCGAGCGCATTGCCGAGGGACCGGGATCCAAGACTTACGGGATACTGTCGGTACTGCTTCAGGCCTGGTACGACATAGAGTATCTTTTTACCGTTGAGCCCGGGGCCTTCGCTCCTCCGCCCAAGGTGCGCTCCGCTGTGATTCGTCTGCGCCGCAACGGTCGTAAAGTGCTTGATGGACCCGGCGGCCCGGTGGACGAAAAGCTTTTCCGCAGCGTCGTTAAAACGGCTTTCAATCAGAGGCGGAAGACACTGCGCAATGCCCTGAAGCCCCTGCTGGACCCTTCTGCTCCGGGATATGCGGAGTTGGTTGCCGATCCGGTGTTCGACCTTCGTGCAGAGCGGCTTTCGGTCGATGATTTCGTGAAACTAACTTTTGCTATTTTTGCATAAATGGAACTCAAGGTTATAATCAGCGGTTACGGCAAGATGGGCCACATGGTAGAGGCCCGTCTGAAGGCCCGTGGCATCGATCCGGTGGCCGCCAGCGAAGATATCTGTGCGGTGGATCCGGCCGTTGCACGCGAGTGCATATGCATCGACTTTACCACGCCGGACGCCTTCAAGGCGAACTACAAGTTCATCGCAGCCAACTTCAAGGCGGCCGTGGTGGGCACCACCGGATGGAACGATATAAAGGACGCCGTTACGGCGGAGTTCCTCGCTCAGGGCACGCCCCTGATTTATGCATCCAACTTCTCCATAGGAGTCAACGCCCTGTTCGCCGCTGTGCAGAAGGCATCCGCGGTGCTCAAGGGCCACGGGTATACCCCGGCCATATCCGAGACGCATCACATCCATAAACTTGACGCTCCCAGCGGCACTGCCAAGAGCCTTGGGGCTATAGTCGAAGCTGAGATGGATGCAGTCCCGGAGATTACTTCTTTCCGCGAAGGGGAAGTCCCCGGAATACACACGGTGGAGTTCCTTTCTTCCTGCGACAAGCTCGTGTTTACCCATGAGGCGTTTTCCCGCGAGGGTCTTGCAGAGGGGGCGGTTGCAGCCGCCTTCATGACCGAAGGCCTGACCGGAGTTCACGAATTTAAAGAGTTGATAGTATGATAAGATTCAAAGGTTGCGGAACCGCGCTGTTCACTCCGTTCAAGGGAGGCAAGCCGGACCTTGAGGCCATGGCCGCCTGCGTCCGCGCGCAGGTCGATGCCGGAATCGATTTCCTTGTGCCGCTCGGCACCACCGGCGAGACTCCTTGTTTGTCGGATGCTGAGAAACTCGACGTTTACCACTGCGCCAGGGAGAATGCCGGAGGCCTTCCGGTAGTCGTGGGCGTGGGAACCAATTCGGTTTCCGGGACCGTGGCGAACATCCGCCTGCTGCATGAGGCCGACGCTTTCCTCATCGTGGCTCCTTACTACAACAAGCCGCCCCAGAGAGGGATGTACGAGTACTTCAAGACGGTTGCGTCCGAGACCTCCAAGCCCGTGATCCTTTACAATGTGCCGGGCAGGACAGGTTCCAACATAGAGGCTGAAACCGCCCTTAAGCTTGCCTCGGACGTGCCCAATATAGTGGCCGTGAAGGAGGCTTCGGGCAAGCTGGACCAGGTAAGGGAGATAATCAAAGGCGCTCCCGAGGGATTCGACGTGCTTAGCGGCAACGACGGCGATACTTTCGAGCTTATGAAGGACGGCGCAGCCGGAGTTGTCAGTGTGGCATCCAACGTTGTGCCCGGCCTGATGGCCGAATTCGTGCATGCCATGCAGAAGGGCGATTTCGCCCGAGCCGAAGGGATGGACCGCAGCCTGGCACCGCTCTTCGACGCCCTGTTCGTGGAGCCCAATCCCATCCCGGGAAAGGCCGCCATGGCGCTGCTGGGGCTTATGGATAATTCCCTGCGGCTCCCGCTCGTTCCGGCCCTCCCCGCTACGGTTGATCTTATGAAAAAGACACTCGAGGACCTCGGAGTCCTGTAAAGTCAGAAGCATATGGCAGAAAACATCGATATCAAACGCTTTAACGAGGTAATGGACGCCCTTGAGGCCGGCACC
>CAMHTE010000064.1 GCA_946187975.1 uncultured Bacteroidales bacterium
AACTGGAGCGGCGACGCCGTGTGGGCAATAGAGGAAGCGGCCTCGGTGGGAGTCAAGCTCGACTACGTGGTTCCTGAAGAAGGCAGCACCGTGTGGTTCGACGGCTGGGTTATCCCCAAGTACGCCAAGAATGTAAAGGCGGCTACCTGGTTCATTGACTTCATGTGCCGTCCCGACATCGCCATCCGCAATATGGAAGAGACCGGCTACGTATCCGCCAACGGCGCTCCCGAGGTGCTGGAATCGCAGCTGGACGAAGAACTCGAGCCCATAGACCTGAGCTATTTCTTCGGTGAGGAAGCGGCCTCCGTCCGCGTCAATCCCGCACTCTATCCTCCGAAGGAGGTTATCGAGCGTTGCGCCCTCGAACACGACTGGGGTGCCGATACCGACAAACTTCTCGCCATGTGGTCCCGCATCAAGGGCGACAACGCCAACACATTCACCTATGTCATCACCGGACTCTGCCTCGTCGGGCTGATTATTGGATACATTCTTTCCAAACGCAGAAAATCACACAAACACGGTAGGAGGTAAAAATTATGCTTGATTCTGTTCGCGGGCTCTATGTAGCCCATTCAAACGAAGGCCCCGTTTCCATCTGCGGAAAGATGGCCAACCGCCACGGCCTGATCGCCGGCGCCACCGGCACCGGAAAAACCGTATCGCTGCAGGTCCTTGCAGAAACCTTCAGCCAGGCGGGCGTACCCTGCTTCCTGGCCGACATGAAGGGCGACCTGAGCGGCATCAGCCAGAGCGGCGCGCTCACTCCCTTCATCGAGAAGCGCATGGCGGAATTCGGCATAACCGATCCACAGTTCGCAGGTTGCCCCGTACGCTTCTACGACGTGTTCGGAGAGCAGGGCCATCCCATGCGCACCACCATTTCCAATATGGGCCCCATGCTTCTCTCCAGACTCCTGGGGCTGAACGAGGTGCAATCCGGCGTAATGGACATCATCTTCCGCGTTGCGGACGACAAGGGTCTGCTCCTGCTGGATCTCAAGGACCTCAGGGCAATGACCGCGTATGTATCCGAGCATGCAGCAGAATACCGCAACACCTACGGGAACGTTACGGACGGCAGCATAGGCGCCATCCAGAGGGCTCTCCTCAGCCTTGAGAACCAGGGCGCGGAGAAGTTCTTCGGGGAACCTTCCTTCGATATCTTCGACCTCCTGCAGACCAACTGCGGCAAAGGCATCCTGAGCGTGCTCGCTGCCGACAAGCTGATGCAGAACCCCAAGCTTTATTCTACCTTCCTACTCTGGCTGCTGTCCGACATCTACGCGCAACTTCCCGAGGTCGGCGACATGGAGCTTCCCAAGTTCGTGTTCTTCTTCGACGAGGCGCACACCCTCTTCGACGAGACGCCCAAGGCCCTGGTGGACAAGATAGAGCAGGTGGTCCGCCTGATCCGGAGCAAAGGAGTAGGTGTTTACTTCATCACCCAGAACCCTTCCGACATTCCAGACAGCATACTCGGACAGCTCGGAAACCGCATCCAGCATGCCCTGAGGGCCTATACTCCCAAGGATCAGAAGGCAGTCCGCGCAGCGGCCGAGACCTTCCGCGCCAACCCTGCTTTCAAGACCGAAGACGCCATTATGGAACTCGGTACGGGCGAGGCTCTGGTATCTTTCCTGGACGAAAAGGGAGCCCCTTCGGTGGTTCAGCGCGCGAAAATGCTCTTCCCCCTGAGCCAGATCGGTGCAATTACCGAGGCACAGCGGAAGCAGCTGATCCAGTCTTCAATGATAGCCGGAAAATACGACCGTCCCATCGACAGGGAGAGCGCATTCGAAGTGCTGCTCGCCGACGCAAAGAGGGCTGAGGAAGAGCAGGCTGCCCAGGAAGCCGAAGTGGCTGCCCAGGCGGAAGCGTCCGTGAAGGCCGCAGGCAAGAACGGCAATTCGAAGGGCACCAGCAGTATATTCAGCAAGATTGCGAAAGCCGCGGCAGGCGCAGTCATCACCAGCGTCACGGCCTCCGTGGGAACGGCCGTAGCCAATTCGGTTACTGGAAAAAAGTCCAAGACCACCAGCGGCAAGAGCATAGCGAACAGGGCTATCAAGAACGCGACGAGTTCTGCAACCCGCACGCTCACCCGTTCGCTGTTGGGCAACCTGCTGAAGTAATCAGTAACTGAATCCCAATTCGTCCAGATACAGGGCGGAATCCACTACAGGAGCAGCATTGCTGCACGATCCTATGACGACCACATACTTCGGTGTGTGGTCGTTTACGTAGTTGATATTGACGCTGAACGATTCGTAGCCGGCCATTTCCTTATCGAAAGCCAGCTTTCCATAGCCCACGAGACCTGGCACAGAGGCGATTCCGTCGACAAAGGCACTTACTGCCCCGGCCTTATAGGGCTCATCCCACTCACCGAGGGCGATAAAAATATAGCCGTCGTCCGTCCCCTGCGGTTTGTAGCAGGCAAAGCCATCCAGGGATTTGGGGCGTTTGATGAAAGGAACGCCGTATTTGATGTCGGGTGCGGTAAAATCGAAGTTTTCGTATGTTCCGGTGAAAACCGTACCGGCTGCGATGGTGGCAAGTTCAGGAACATTGCGCGTCAGGAGTTTCATTGCAGCCTTCCCTTCCCCGGCACTTGCAACGAATGTGGTTTCCCTGACGACGACGGGATAGTTGAAGATCGCAAGCAGGTAGTTGGCGGACATCCAGTAGTTCCGCTGCTCTTCATCGGACCCTTCCTCGTAGGGAGAATACTCCGAATTCCAAAGGTCGAAGGACATGTTGTACAGGTCTCCGGTAGGTTTGGGCTTCAACGTAGCCGTCACGGTCCACACATAGTCGTCGTAGGTGGAAAGGGTTATGGTGAGAGGCTCGGACAGGTCCAGGACGTCCCCCGCCTTGATGTCCGGCTTGCACACGGCTCCATTGGTAATGCTGAACTCGGTCAGCCGCACTGCCTTAGGATCCGCATACCAGGGCAAAAGTATATCCACCTTTTTATCTACGGTAAGAATGTCGCACTTAACCTGCTCTTCCACGGTAAAGGCCTTGATATACGCCACTACTTCGCTGTGAACAAGGTCGTTCCACTGATCGTTACACCCCGGAAGACACAGCGCGATGCTTAACAGAAAGATAATCCTTTTCATGGCCGTCAGAAATTATATTCTACACCTATGCTGATACCAAGCAGGTCAGGCTTATAGTCCGCAAATACCTGCGACCTCTTGCTGGCCGGCTCCCCTTCCTTGGTCTGAGTGCTCCAAGTCCTGCCTATCTGCAGGAAAGGGATAGAAAAGGTGAGGGAGCAATAATTGTTCACGAATACGGAAAGACCCGAGCACATCTCGAAATACAGGCTGAAATCGTCGGAATACGTACCCAGTTTGCCACGGGCCGTCTCTTCATAATCCTTAGTGTAACCCCGCCTGCCTCCTACGCTCCCCTCCCCGAACAGGGCGACGATCCTGCTGTCGAACAGCGGGAGATACCCCCTGAAGCAAACGGCGCCTGTCATGTGCATGGCATCGATGTGCCTGTTCTGAAGGTCAAGCAACGACAGCACCTTGGCGTTGTCCAGATCTACGGAAGTAGCTGCGTAGCCAAGTCGGGCGCCTATGGAATAATTATCGGCAAAAAACCATGCCCCGGAAACGGAGGCGCTGCTGCGCGACACCTGCCCGCTGAGATCCGTTACAATGCCCAGGAGTGAAGTACCCTTCGCCCCGTTGAGCCCCTCGGCGTCATAGGTGTTGTAACTGCCGGAAAGTCCGGCCTGCCAGGTCCCTTTCTGTATGTAGACGGATTTGGGATTGCCCAGACCCCTGTCGAAAGTACGCGCCTGCAGCGACACGGCTGCAAACAGCAGGATGGTAAGTATTATGAACCTTATTCTCATATCGTTTTCTCTTCGCTGTTAATCAGGTAATCCGCGGAGGCGAGTTCTCCGGCTATCCAGACGATGTCGCCTTCGGCGAATACGAAGTCGGGCCCCGGATTGGTGACAAGATTGCCGTTGCGCAGCACACTTATGACCATGCAAGCCGACCGGCGCATATCCACCGATTTAAGGCTCCTTCCGACCAGGAAGGAATCCGCCCCGAGCTCCACGCTACGCACGTCGAACTCTCCTCCGGAAGCAGCATCGGACTCAACCACGGACGACGATATCATCTTCCTGAGGGCATCCAGCTGCTCCCTGGTTCCGACCGCAAGCAGCACGTCCCCGGGATAGACGGGTTCGTCGCCCGAAGGTATGATGATGTTGCGGCTGCCGCGGCTTATCTTTATTATGTTCGCGCCGGTTTCGGCACGGAAAGGTATGTCCCTGAGGCGCCTGCCGGCGAAGACTGAATCCGGCGAAATCACGGCCTTCTCAATATGCACGTCGTATCCTCCCATCTTCGCACGGATCGAACTGGTTACAGGCATGCTCTTACGCTCCTGCATCTCGCGGGCATGCAGGTTATCGAAGAATTTGCTCTCCATCGACACGCTGCGGCTGCGCATGCGCGCACGGGAGAAGAAGAAAAACACCACGCCGCCGAACAGCAGAAGGACAACGGACCATCCGGCCAGCTCGAAATGGGTCGAAATGACGGCTAGCACGAAGCCGAGGGCTATAAAGAAACGCCCGAGGAGAAGCCCCAGCACGGGCCACCTGTTGGCAGGTTTTGCCTTCATGAGGTTGCGTGCGTACACATCGGTCGAGCCCTTGTTCACTGCGAGCCCGTAAAGAAGGGGCGACATCACCGCCAGGGTAATGCCTACCGTTATCAGGTTACGTACGAATCCACCCAGGGTCGGAAGAAGCCGCCCAACAAGGGGCTCCAGCCAAGAGCGCGATGCTATCATTACGGCAATCAGCACGACGCTGTAAAGGAAAATCCTGAGGAAATACGCCGACAGTAGTTTGTGCCAGTCGCTCTTTTCGGCGGCGGAGCGCGACGATGAATTCTCCATCTGCGCAAGCCTTGCCATGACCGCAGGGGAAAGCTTGCGTTCAAGCCAAGCCTGCGCCGGACCCGCGAGCCTTATCATATAAGGGGTCGTGAAGGTGGTAATAACCGACACCGCTACTATCACGGGATAGATGAAGCCCCGCATAACTCCGAGCGAAACTCCGACACTGGCGATGATGAAACCGAACTCACCCAGCTGCGCGAGGCTGAATCCGGTATGCACGGCGTTGTGAAGGCCGTTGCCGGTGAGTATGATGCCCAGGGCGCTGAAGAAGATATGCGTGAGGATTACCAGCAGGGCCAATATCAGTATTATGAACCAGTTGCCCAGAATCACGTCCGGGGCGACCATCATTCCCACGGAAACGAAGAAGACCGCACCGAAAAGATCCTTGATGGGATGCACCAGCCGTTCGAAATGCTCGCTCTCAATGGTCTCAGCCAGTACCGAGCCCATCACGAAGGCGCCGAGCGCCGAGGAGAAACCAGCCGAAGTGGCAAGCGTGACCATGCCGAAGCAAAGTCCGATGGCCACCAGCAGGAGTATCTCGTCATTGAGGAAACGCCGGGCCTTCGCCAGCACCGTCGGAATAAGATAAATGCCGGCAAGGAAGACCAGAATGATGAAGAATACGAGCTTTAGGAGAGCCAGCACCAGTTCCCCTCCGGCGAACTGGTTGGAAACGGCCATGGTGGAAAGCAGCACCATCAGCAGTATGGCTATCAGGTCCTCGACTACGAGGGTCCCGAAAACAAGCGGCGCATAAGGGCGGGACTTCAGGCCCATGTCGTCATACGATTTGAGCACCACAGCGGTGGACGACATGCTCAGAAGCCCGGCGAGGAAAATGCTTTCCATGACGGTCCATGATAAGGCCTGGCCCACCACGAATCCTATTATGAATACTCCCAGGAACTTGGTTCCGGCAGTCACCAGGGCTCCGCTTCCCACCTTAAGCAGCTTCTTGAAACTAAACTCCAGTCCAAGACCGAACATCATGAATATAAGTCCTATCTCCGACCACTGGTGCACCGCTTCGGCGCTGGAAATATTGAAGAAGAACTTAACATGAGGGCCTATGAGCACCCCGGCCAGGATATAGCCGAGGATGAGGGGCTGCTTGAGCGCTTTGGATATTATTGTAAAGACTCCGGCGGAAATGAGTATCACCGCCAGGTCCCTCACAAGATTCAGTTCTTCGGACATAGAGTTCAAAGTTAACGATTTTATTCCGTATATTTGTAGATATGGTGAAATTAAGGCTGATAATTGCCGCAATCCTGATCGCAGCAGTCGCAGGATGCGGAAGAAGCAGGAAGGCGGAGAAGGCGGAAGTAGTTGTGTGGCCGCTGGGATTTGCGACCGATACTCTGACCATGCATGAGTCGTCGGTACAGCCCGGAGAAGTATTCGGAAAGCTGTTCACGAGGCTCGGAATGAGCGCTTCTGACGCACACAGGCTGGCTCTTGCCTGCGACACCACCTTCGACGTACGCAAGCTGAGGGCCGGAAACAGGGTGGATGCGTACTATAGCGGCGACTCCACCTCACGCAGGCTGGCTTATACCGTTTATCATCACAACCGCATACGCTCCACCGTATTCCGCTGCCAGGATTCCCTCGCGGTCTGGAACGTCACCAAACAACTCGACACCCTCCATAAATACACCGACGTCACCATCAACTCGTCGCTTTGGAACGACATGATCGACGCCGGAGCCTCTCCCCTGCTCATACTCGAGCTTGCCGACGTATATGCCTGGACTGTGGATTTCTTCGGGCTGCAGAAAGGCGACCGTTTCCGCGCCTTCTATACCCAGAGGGAATGCGAAGGCGAAGTTTTCGACATACTCAACGTGGATTTCGCCCAATACACCCGCGGCCGCGATACCCTGTATGCCGTATGCTACGATCAGGGCGACAACGGTAACCGCTACTGGAACCAGAAGGGCGAATCCATGCGCAAGGCCTTCCTCAAGGCTCCGCTCAAGTTCAGCCGCATTAGCAGCCGCTTCAGCTATCACCGCGTACACCCGGTACATGGCGTGGTACGTCCCCACACTGCAGTAGATTACGCCGCCCCTGCGGGCACTCCGGTACACGCTCTGGGCGACGGAATGGTACTTTCCGCGGGCTGGGGCAAAGGCGGAGCCGGAAATATGATCAAGATACGCCATAACAGCATATATACCACCGGATACCTGCATCTGCGCAGCTTCGCGTCCGGCATCAAGGCCGGAACCAGGGTTCATCAGGGCCAGGTGATAGGTTACGTCGGAATGACGGGAACAGCCACAGGTCCGCACCTGGACTTCAGGGTATGGAAGAACGGTACTCCCGTCGATCCCCTGCGGCTGGAATCGCCTTCGGCAGAACCTATAAAGAAGGATAACCTTCCCGCCCTCGACTCCCTCTTCCGGATGTATAAGAAAGACATGGAAGCCCGTGGAAATTAAGCCGGTAGCATACTTCAGATCTCCCCTGCCGGAGAAATTCGGAACGCCCCGCCAGGCTGGGCTCGCACCCTCCGTTCCGGGAGAAGTGCGGCTCGCCGAAGGCATGGCCCCCGAAGTGCTGGACGGGCTTGAAGGCTTCGACCGCATCTGGCTTATCTGGGGTTTCAGCCTCAACAAAGGCGAAGGCAGCCCTAAGGTACGTCCTCCCAGGCTCGGGGGCAACCGTCGCGTAGGAGTTTTCGCAACCCGTTCCCCCTACAGGCCCAATCCCCTGGGGCTTTCGACGGTTAAAGTAGTTTCGGTCGACGTAGCAAAAGGAATTATACACGTCCTTGGAGCCGACCTTGTGGACGGAACCCCCATTTACGATATAAAGCCGTACATTCCCTATGCGGACAGCCATCCCGACGCCGGCGCAGGATTCGTGGACGACAACGGCTGGGAGCCCCTGGAAGTGGTTATCCCCGACTCTGTGTCCCGAGACGCAAAATTAAAGGAAGAAGATATCACAGCCCTGCGGGAACTGCTGTCGCTGGACCCGCGCCCGCAATACCAGGACGACCCGTCCAGGGAATATGGCCTGAGCTATAAAAAAATCAACGTCCGCTTCCGGGTGGAAGGTCGGACGTTGACCGTCACGTCAATCGACAGGTAGGTTTTCCGTTCGGAGCTTGGCTCCCCTGCGGGCCTCCATTACATTCTCAACATAACTCACGAACTTCTCGCACTCGTTCAGTATGTCGGTGTAAACCGTACCCATGGCATAAGGATAGATGTGCTCGTCGACATCGGACATGATGCGTCCGCGCAGACCTGAGCAAATAATCCTGACCTTACGCTTGTAATCGGCTGCCGGCAGCTGTTCGGGATTATCCAGGATGCTGTTCATGGAAGAGAGGCTCTCGTCCAGAACGTAGAACAGTCCGTGGATATCCGAATAAATCTCGGTTCCGGCGGGACCGTCCGGGCCGCTGGTGCGGTTAAGGATGCGCGCAAGGCTCTGGCAGCTGTCGCCGATACTCTCTATTTCATTGATCTGCCGCAACATGGAACGTATCTTGCCCTTTGTACTGTCGGACAGGTGGGCATCGCTGACCGCAGCCAGGTAATTGCCGATTTCGGCTTCCATGTTATCGGAAGAATCCTCCATCTTCTCGATCCTTGCGGTTATCGACGGCCTGTCGGCGCCGGGCTCAAGCATGCCGAGCACAAGCGAGTACATGTAACGGGTCTTTTCGCCGTAAAGGCCGATTTCCTTCTGGGCCTGAAGGACGGAGATTTCCGGAGTCTTGATGATACCGCTCTGGATATATGCCAGACGGAACTCCTCGGCATCCTCAGCCTTGCGGGGCTTGATGATGGAACAAACGAGCCTCTCGATCTGAGGCACGAACCATATCAGCAATAGCGTGTTGGTAACGTTAAAGGCCGTATGGAAGGTGGCCAGGGCGAACGACATACCGGTAACGCTCTGCGAGCCCGACACGGGATCCACACCCGCAATGCGGCAGACAAACCCCACGAAGGGATAGAAGAGGCAGAGTACCCAGAACACGCCCACCACGTTGAAGAAGAGATGGGAGAGGGCTGCCCTGCGGGCCTGGGTATTGGCTGTCATGGCCACTACGTTGGCGGTGATGGTGGTACCGATGTTCTCACCGAGCACCAGTGCGAAGCCAAGCGTTATGGGCAGCACACCGGAAGTGCAGAGCACCATGGTAAGCGCCATCAGGGCCGCGGACGACTGGGCTATTACCGTAAGCACCGTTCCTATCAGCAGGAAAAGAAGTATTGTAATATAGCTTCCGGGGTCGAACGACGCGAAGAAGCCGACCACGGCCTCGTTGCCTGCGAGGTCCAGTTCCCGTCCGGTGAGGTTAAGGGTACCGAGAGCGAAGAAAAGGAAGGCCACGCCGAAGAGGAAGTCTCCGATGATACGGTATTTCTTGCTGTAAATAAGGATGATACCTATTAGGAAGGCCGGCCATACCAGGCTCGTTATATTGAACGAGAACCCGGCCGACATAATCCAGGCGGAGAGCGTGGTGCCTATGTTCGCACCCATTATGACCGAGATGGCCTGAGCGAGCGTGAGGAGTCCGGCGTTGACGAAGGATACCGTCATGACGGTGGTTGCGGCCGAAGACTGTACCGCCACGGTCACGAACATACCGGTGAGCAGGCCCGTGAAGCGGTTTGTGGTCATCGCTCCGAGCACATGACGCAGCGAAGGTCCCGCCATCTTCTGCAGGGCATCGCTCATCGACTTCATGCCGAACATCAGCAGGGCGAGCGCACCCAGGAGTTTGAATACAATTGCCATTCAGGAATGTCGTTTAAAGTGGTTTACGCTTCGTGGAATGTCAGTACGGGATTCCTTGCGGCGGCCGTCTCGTCCGGACGCCCGATCGGAGTGTTGTGAGGTGCCCCGTGAAGGATGTCCGGGTCCTGCCGGGCCTCCTCCGCTATACGGCGCATGACCTCTATGAAGGCGTCGAGCGTCTCAAGCGACTCCGTCTCCGTAGGCTCGACCATCAGCGCTTGATGGAAGAGCAGCGGAAAGTAGATGGTGGGAGCGTGGAAGCCGTAGTCGAGCAGGCGTTTTGCAACGTCAA
>CAMHTE010000065.1 GCA_946187975.1 uncultured Bacteroidales bacterium
TTCATGGATGGTTTAGTTTTGATCAACTACAAAGATAAGACTATCTGGTCAAACCGACAATGAGTTCCGTTTGCAAAAACGGCCTGTTTTGCAAACAAACCCTTCGAAAAACGCAATCCGTTTGCAAAAAGGGGCTTTTTTGCAAACGGATTTGCCTTCCCGTGCGACTGCCGCGAGCCGGGTTGGAACCAGTCGCAAATATGAGCAAATAAAGCGGACGGGACCGACCTACATTCAAAACAAAATGACCGTCACTAGGACGGTCATTCGTTTTGAGCGGAAAACGGGATTCGGACCCGCGACCTCAACCTTGGCAAGGTTGCGCTCTACCAACTGAGCTATTTCCGCAGAACTCTCCCCGTTAGGGGACTGCAAAGATAAAGCGATTTTTTGAAAAACAAAAATATTGTGCTGTTTTTTGATTATTTTTGGAATATGAAAAAATTAATAACCTATTGCTGCGCAGCTCTGGCACTCGTATCGTGCTCCGGCAGCTATAATTCCAACAGACTCCTTCAGGGAGGCGCCAAAGTGGCTCAGGCCATGATGGTCAGCGACACCGAAATCAAATCTTACGTAACCCAGTCCGTAGCCCAGCTGGATGCACAGAACACCGTGCTTACCAGCGGCAACTACGTCACCAGGCTCAACCGCATCACCAAGGGACTCACCAGCGTGGACGGCACCCCGCTCAACTTCAAGGTTTATAAGACCGCGGAGGTGAATGCCTTTGCATGCGCCGACGGCAGCGTACGCGTTTACACCGGACTCATGGATGTGATGACCGACAACGAGGTCCTCGGTGTGATCGGTCACGAAATCGGACATGTAGCCCTGCAGCACACGCTCAATGCCTACAAGCAGTCGCTTTACTCATCCGCTGCGATGGACGCGGTGGCATCTACCGGCAACGTGGCGGCCGCCCTTACCGACAGCGTGCTCGGCCAGCTGGCCCAGGAGATGATCAACGCCCGTTACTCTCGCAAGCAGGAGACTCAGGCGGACGACTATGGTTACAGCTTCCTGGTAGGTCAGGGTAAGAATCCCTATTATATGGCCATGGCCTTCGAGCAGCTGGAGAAGACTTCCGGCGAGGGTACTGCCATCCAGACCGCCAGCATAGCCAACCTCTTCTCGTCGCACCCCGACACGGCATCCCGTATCGAAAGGGTTAACAAGAAGGCGAAGAAGGACGGTTACACCCGCCCGGAGAAATAAGCCGGATAATCAGAGATTAACTACACCTCCGTAGCCCCCTCGAATTCGTGGAGGAAGCGGAGGTCGTTTTCGAAGTAGTGGCGGAGGTCGTTAACCTGCCACTTCAGCATCGCTATACGCTCGATACCCATGCCGAAGGCAAAGCCGCTGTAACGCTTGGAATCGATGCCCGAAGCCTCGAGGACGTTGGGATCGACCATGCCGCAGCCCATGATCTCGAGCCAGCCGGTGCCCTTGCAGATATTGCAACCCTTGCCGTGGCAGATGTTGCAGCTCACGTCAACTTCGGCCGAAGGTTCGGTGAAGGGGAAGAACGACGGACGCATGCGGATCTGGGCGTCGGCCCCGAACATCTCGCGGGCAAAGAGAAGGATGGCCTGCTTGAGGTCGGCGAAGGTCACCCCCTCGTCGATGTAAAGACCCTCAACCTGATGGAATATGCAGTGCGCGCGGGCGCTGATGGCCTCGTTGCGGAACACCCGGCCGGGGCAGATGACGCGGATGGGAAGCTTCATGCTCTCCATGGCGCGGACCTGCACGGAAGAAGTGTGGGTGCGGAGCAGCAGCGGGTTCAGATGGCCGGCGGAAACGAAGAAGGTGTCCTGCATGTCGCGGGCAGGATGGTTCGGAGGGAAGTTCAGAGCCTCGAACACGTGGTAGTCGTCCTCGATTTCGGGGCCTTCCGCCACATCGTAACCGAACTTGCGGAATATGTCAACTATCTGCTGGCGCACGATGGAAACCGGATGACGGCTGCCGAGTTCGTACTGAACTCCCGGCATGGAAAGGTCTTCCGAAGAACCCTCGGCGGGGCCGGAGGCCTCCAGCGCGGAACGGAGTTCCTCTATCTTGGCTATGGCCGCCTGCTTGAGTTCGTTAAGGGGCCGTCCGAGTTCACGCTTGACGTCCTTATCCACCGTACGGAACTCCTCGAACAGGGCGGTAATTTCGCCCTTCTTACCCAGAAGGCGCACGCGTGCGTCTTCGACTTCCTTAAGGCTCTTGCATTGCAGGCCGTTGATGTCGGCAAGCAGTTTCTGTATTGTCTCGCTGGTCATGGTTACTTTGTTTTGTTCCGTTTTTCCTCCCTCTTATCGCGCGCCTTCTTTGCTCTGGACGCACCTGTCTTGCAGTATTTCACCCATTGCTCGTCCGAAAGGATCTTGCGGAAGGCCTGATAGGACTCCTCCTCCCACTTGTCCTGGATGCGCACGAACAGTTCGGCATTGGCTACCTTGTTATCGCTGAGGACCTTGAACTCGTCCCTCATGGCGTTGTAATTATGATTGAGGATGGAATCGACGTAGAAGGTCTGCCACACCTCGAGATCGAGGATTTCCTCGTAGCGCTCGATTTGGGCGTCGATGCTCTCGCGGAACTTCTTCTCCTGCTGCTCGGGCGTAAGTTCCTGCTCCTGGGCGAGGAGTCCGACGGGCGCGAGAAGGAAGAAAAGGGCCGGTATGATGTGCCTGATCTGCATTGTATTCAGTATTGAGTTGCAAAGTTAGGCATTTCTCCGGGAAATATGCTATTTTTGTACAAAACCCACAGAAAATGAAGAAACTTCATATCCTTCTTGCCGCAGTGGCGGCAGCCATGGTTTCCGTTCCGTCTGCGGACGCATGTTCCAATGTCATAATCAGCCGCGGCGCCAGTGCCGACGGCTCCTGCATGGTATCGTATGCCGCCGACTCGCACGGACTCTTCGGGGAACTGTACTTCCGTCCGGCCGGACGTTTCCGCGCAGGCAGCACCCTTGCAATCCGCGACTGGGACACCAACAAGCCGCTGGGCAGCATACATCAGATAGCGCGCACCTATCAGACGGTGGGTAATATGAACCAACATCAGCTGATAATAGGCGAGACCACCTGGGGTGGCCGTGAGGAGCAGGTCGATACCAATGGTATAATGGACTATGGTTCACTGATTTATGTCACCCTTCAGAGGGCGTCGACGGCTCGGGCGGCAATCGATACCATAGTGTCGCTCGCAAACCGCTACGGCTATCCTTCCGAAGGCGAAAGCTTCTCCATAGCCGACCCTCAGGAAGCCTGGGTGATGGACCTCGTGGGCAAGGGCCCGGACAACAAGGGAATAGTTTGGGTGGCACGCAGGATTCCGGACGGATATATCTGCGCCCACGCCAACCAGTGCCGTATTACCCGCTTCCCCATGGACGATCCCGAGAACTGCCTCTACGCCCCCGATGTAGTGGAGTACGCACGCAGCATGGGATGGTACAGCGGTCCCGACGATCAGTTCAGCTTCCGCGACGCATACAATCCTCTTGACTTCGGAGGTGCACGCGCATGCGACGCACGCGCATGGAGTGCCTTCAACATACTCTGCGACGGTGTTTTCACCTACATGGAAAACGGCGTTGAAGTGAGCCGTCCCGCTTCCGACTGGCTGCACTATGCAATGGGTTATGACCTTGCGGGAGAGATTCCCCTCTTCGTAAAGCCTTCGCGGAAGATTACAGTAAAGGATGTGGCCGATGTGATGAGAGACCACTTTGAGGGGACTCCCATGGATATGACTCAGGATATAGGTGCCGGCGGAAACGCCCTGCCGTACCGCTGGCGTCCGATGGGCTTCGAATGGAAAGGAAAGCGTTATGTAAATGAGAGGGCCATTGCTACCCAGCAGACGGGCTTCTGGTTCGTAGCGCAGGCGCGCGGATGGCTGCCGGACGAGGCCGGAGCCCTGATATGGTTCGGTTGCGACGATGCCGCCACCTCCTATCTCACGCCGGTTTACGCAAACATCAAGTCTGTGCCGGAATGCCTCCGCGAGGGCAACGGCGACCTGCTTCATTATTCCGCGACTTCCCAGTTCTGGATGTGCAACCGCATAGCCCAGGCCTGCTACAAGATGTATAACCAGATGGCTCCCACTGTCCGCTGTGCGGCCGACGCCTTCGAGCAGGAGCAGATGTTCGCGGCTGTTCCGTCCCTCGACGAACGCCTCGCGAAGCTTCTCCGCAAGGGCCGCGTACGCAAGGCCCGCCGCCTGATGACCAAATTTACCGTCAAGACCGCTCAGAACCAGTTCGACGCATGGACCAAACTGGAAGAGTTCCTTCTGGTAAAGTATCTGGACGGCAACGTAAAGGCCCAGAACGAGGACGGGTCGTTCAAGCACACCGAATACGGCGAAGGCCATCCCGCGTCGATAGGCTGGCCCGGATACACCGACATCTGGAAAGAAGCCGTGGTAAGTTCCCACGGTCCGGTCATAGAATCGAAGTAGAAGCATGCGGATCTGGTTTGCAGGCGGCTGCTTCTGGGGAACGCAGCATTATTTCAGGAAGATACGGGGAGTGACCTCCGTCCGTGCCGGCTATGCCAACGGCAACGGGGAGAACCCGACCTACGAGCAGGTCTATACCGACAGCACGGGCTTCGCCGAAACGGTCGAGATAGAATACGACCCGGCGGAGGCTTCGCTCGAATTTCTGGTAGAGATGTTCTTCCTCGCGATCGACCCCCTCAGTCTCAACCGTCAGGGAGGTGACGAAGGCACCCGCTACCGCACGGGCATATATTATTCTTCCGAAAAGGACCTCCCCGTCATCCGGAGGGTATTCGACTCCTGGCAGAGCAGGTTTTCTTCTCCCCTCGCGGTCGAAGTGCTACCGCTCGAAAACTTCTTCCCCGCCGAAGAATATCATCAGAATTATCTCGAAAAGAACCCCGGAGGATACTGCCACCTGCGTCCGGAATTGTTTGCTCTCGCAAAGAATCCGGAGAAAATCCGGAATTATATCCTCGCCCTGCGCGAGTTCACCGCCCTTGCCGCTGGGGAGAAAGATTCCCTCGCGCTCATGGCTAACGCCGCCGCCATCCTCAAAGAAAGGATGGGCTTCTTCTGGGTGGGATTCTATCTTGCCAACGGAAGCGGCTCCTCCGCCGTACTCTCGCTGGGACCCTTCCAGGGACCTCCTGCATGCATGCGCATCCCTTACGGAAAGGGCGTCTGCGGCACCGCGCTGGCAAAGAAACAGACCATAATAGTTCCCGACGTGGAAGCCTTCCCGGGGCACATAGCCTGCAGTTCGCTCTCGCAATCGGAGATTGTGGTGCCCGTTTTCGGCCCGGCAGGCGAAGTGACGGCGGTGCTGGATATCGACAGCATGGAGAAAGATGCCTTCGGCGAGCCCGACGCGTCCTTCCTCGAACGATTCGTAAAAGCAATGACACAAAACTGAACCATATGCAAAGAACAGCTATCATCTGCCTCGCCCTTGCGGCGGCATTCCTGCCCCTCGGTAACAGGGCAAGCGCACAGGATTCCGGCGACAAATCCGCCTTTATCCTGACCCCTCCCGCACCGGAAACTCCCAGGGTCAACGGCCCCAAAGTGTACGGCGAGCGGCCCGGCGCACCCTTCATGTACCGCATCCCTGCAACGGGTAAGCGTCCCATGAGTTTTGCCGCGGAGGGTCTGCCCAAAGGTCTTAAACTCGACGCCGAAAAAGGTATCATAAGCGGGTCCGTCAAAAAGGCCGGCACCTACAAGGTAACCCTCAAGGCCACCAACGACCTCGGCAGCAGCGAAAGGGAACTCCGAATAGTAATAGGCGAAGAGATCTGCCTTACCCCTCCTCTCGGATGGAACTCCTGGAACGTATGGGGTAATAGCGTCTCGCAGGAGAAGGTGATCAGTTCCGCACGCGCAATGGTCGAGCGCGGACTCGCCGACTGCGGATGGAGCTACATCAACATCGATGACGGCTGGCAGGGGCTGCGCGGCGGCAAATACAACGCCATCCAGCCCAACAGCAAGTTCCCGGATATGGCGGGACTCGCCGATGAAATTCACGGCATGGGCCTGAAGTTCGGAATCTATTCCGGGCCGTGGGTGGGTACTTATGCCGGACATATCGGCACCAGCGCGGACTATGCCGACGGCACCTACGATTTTATCAAGAGCGGTAAAATCGACGAATATTATAAAGTGGACCGCAGTCAGGTAGAACGGAAGACTGTGTGGTATTTCGGAAAGTACTCCTTCGCCAAGGCGGATGCCAAACAATGGGCCGACTGGGGCGTGGACTACCTCAAATACGACTGGAACCCCAACGATGTTTACAATACCCGCGAGATGGACGAGGCCCTGCGCGCCACCGGTCGCGACATAGTGCTCAGCCTTTCGAACAGCGCCCCCTTCGCCTTGGCCCCCTACTGGCAGAAGTATTGCCAGGCATGGCGTACCACCGGCGACATACGGGACAGCTGGGATAGTATCGTGAAGATAGGATTCAAGGGTCAGGACCGCTGGGCGCAGTACCGCAAGCCCGGTCACTGGCCTGATGCAGACATGCTGGTGGTAGGCAAGGTAGGATGGGGACCCAAGGTCCACGATTCCAAGCTTACCGCCGACGAGCAGTACACCCACATGTCCTTATGGGCATTGTTCGCATCCCCCCTGCTGATCGGCTGCGACATGGCGGACATGGACGACTTCACCTTCGGACTTCTTTCCAACACGGAAGTGCTGGACGTCAACCAGGATCCCCTCGGCCTTCAGGCTGCGCGTTATTACTGGGATGAAAGTTATTCTACCTACATCAAGCCCCTTGAAGACGGGTCGGTCGCAATAGGAATGTTCAATCTGGGGAATGCTCCGCGCAAGTTGGGCTTCATCTGCCGGAACATAGGCCTCCTGGGCAAGCAAACGATACGCGACCTCTGGCGCCAGGAAGATATCGCCACGGTGGACGACCGCGAACGCTGGGAGACCGAAGTGGCCCCTCACGGTGTTGTTCTGGTACGTGTTTATCCCGGGAACGACATGGACACGCGTCCTGTCGGGAGAGTCAGGGATTAAGAGACTTTAATCCATTTCCTTGAGTGCCCTGGCCAGCTGGTCGGGGCAACTTGTTCCGCGTCCGCCGCAATCGATCCCACCGAGGCGGGCGATCACTTCGTCTTTCTTCATCCCCACGCAGAGAGCGGCGACTCCCTGGGTGTTGCCATGGCAACCGTTGGTGAAGAGGATCTTGCGCACCACGTCTCCTTCCAACTCAATATCGATGCGGGTGGAACATACTACCGCACATGTTTCGAACGACGCCTTGCGTATATTTCCGACGGTGGTGTCGGAGAGCTTCTTGACACTGAACATAATCTTTCCTTTTACGGATGCGAACTTACAAAAACCTGTCGAAAGAAGCAACTCCTCCCTTGATAATTCCACCCCTATATTTTATATTTGCGATATGAATAAATTCCTTCAACTTCTCCTGAGCATCGCCCTCGCGGTGGGGCTGTTTTTTCTCTCGCTCGTCATCGGATTCTGGCCTCTGCTGGCATTGGGTATCGTTTTTATGGTACTCAGCAGAAAGGTCAAATCAGAAAAAACGTACATCATTATGTATTACCTGTACGTTTATTTCTTCATTTATGCGGTGTTCAAGCTTATCCTTTACTATGCCAAGGGTGGTCTGGCCAGTTTCGACTTCGACACATTTTTCAGCAACCTGGTCATATTCGTAATATCCGCGCTGCTCGTCGCGTTCCTCGGCATGATGATCATCAAGGGTTTGAAGGCTTTGTTCAATGCATCGGCATGGGCCCAGGACCCGGCTGCCAACTTTGCATACGTGGCCATCGGATTCCTTAGCCTGCCGGCCCTGATGCAGTGGATCGCCGGCGTCATAGAGGACGGCGGCACCGGCGGTGTAATCTCCCTACTGGCGTTCGTCTTCGCCTTCATCCCCGCCGAATGGCTGAACCTCAGCAGCAGCTACAACTATGTCCCTCACGTCAGCGACGGGCCACGAAAGATTACCCTCGAAGATGGCACCGAGCTTACTGAGGAGCACGGAAAATGGAAGGATGAGCGCAACCACGAGTGGGAAAAGACCGTGGGAGGCGTCGAGCGCTGGGAAGACAAGGGCTATAAGCCGTAGTTTTTAGATTATAATATCCTCCAGGCTCAGCTTGGGGACGTAGTGAATGCCGTCGCGCCTGTAGTAATCGAGGTTTCCGGCGGCATCAACTATTTCTATCTTTTCGAGCCCGCGCCCTACAGCTATTATGCAGAGGGGGTCGAGCGGAAGGTCCAGCGCCGCCTTCACCTCGGCGGGATTGAAGTTGCAGATTATTACCCCCTGCAGACCCATTTCGGTAGCTTTCAGCAGCATTCCTTCGCAGCTGATTCCGAGGTCTATCCAGAGGTTGCGGTCCGGAGCGACCGTCGCGCAGATGACAATGAAAGCCTCCGGCTCGGCCCCCTTGCGGGGGAGATGGAGTTCTGGCAGGGCCCTGCCGAGATGATAGAGGCCCTGAAGCTTGTCGGAACCGTTCTCCTTCGTAAGGAGACGGAAGCGCAGCGTCTGTGCATTGCGGCCGCTGGCGAGATAGCGGTTGACGCGGACCATCGCCTCCAGCTGGAAACGGTTCACCACGTAGGAAGTGTCGTACTCGCGGTAGCTGCGGTTGCGCTTCATGAGAGTCTCCAGACCCGCGGAGCGCTTTGCGGGACCTTTGCGGGCGGAAGGACCGAACACCTCTTCGTACCTTCTTTCGAGATAATTGTCTGCCATACGTCCACGAAGTTAACATTTTTCCCTATCTTCGCGTATTATGAAGAGAAGATTCCTTTTGATCCTTGCCCTGCTGCCTTCGATTGTGCTGTTTGCAGGGACCCCCGAAAAAGCTGACACCGATGCTTTCGCCGCCGCCGACTGGCACTGGCAGGACATCGGACGCGGAGCCCAGTGCGGCTTCGCTCAGATACACCTGTTCGACAGCGAGCAGTTCATTTCGGTTATTCGCTACAAGGCACGCCGCTGGAAGACCGACATAGTCGACGCCCAGATGGCACTTGCCGATAGTACCGAGGCCCTGGCCCGGCTGCACGGCGGAATTGCGGCCATCAACGGGAATTACTTCAACATGAAGACTCTCGCGGGCACTACCTATATCAAGGACGCAGGCAAACGGACGGCACCCACCACAGCCTCGGAGCTTTTCCGCGTGGACGGACTGCTGGCTTTGAGGGGGAAGAAGATGGACATCTTCCGCTGCGACACCAGCGAATACGCCGCCGTGACCCGTAGGCATAAGGAGGCGATGGCCGCCGGTCCGGTACTGCTGCTGGACGGCAAGGAGGCGAAGGAACAGTGGCCGGAGTCGGGATTCTTCAGCAAGCGCCATCCCCGTACCCTTGTCGGGAAGACTTCGGACGGATGGATTTACCTGATCGTGATTGACGGGCGCTTCCCCGGGCAGGGCATAGGTACGACCATCCACGAGACCGCGATGGTCGCGCATCTGTTCGGACTGTGCGACGCCATTAACCTGGACGGCGGAGGTTCGAGCACGCTCTGGACCAATGAAACCGGAGTCCTGTCGCATCCTTACGACAACCGCCGCTTCGACCACTACGGCCAGCGCAGGGTGCCGAACATCATTCTGATTCGTTAAACGCCTGGTTTATTGCCGCTTGCCTGTCTTAGGGCGGCTTATTGGCGGCGATTTGCAGGCGGGTCCGTGTTTGCAATAAGGAAATTATTTCTATCTTTGCAGCCGCATTGGGGCGTTAGCTCAGTTGGTAGAGCGCCAGGTTCGCAATCTGGAGGTCGGGAGTTCGACCCTCCTACGCTCCACAAAAAAG
>CAMHTE010000066.1 GCA_946187975.1 uncultured Bacteroidales bacterium
AAGGAACTTGATATAGAGATTAATCAGGAAACTGCATATTGTTCGTATGTAATGAACATTGCCGAGGAAGTACTTAGAGGGGAAAGGACAGCTCGAAGCGGATTTGATGTTCTGTCCATTGCTGCAATAGAGACAGATTACACTCAACCCTTTTGGGACTTCTATGATTGGTATTATAAGGCCGATGAAATAGTCTATTTCACAGTAAAGGGAAGTGGCCTACGAATGGACAATGTCGAAGAATGGATGCACCAGTTCTTTGAGAAACTGGTCAAAGCCAATCCAAAATACTGCTCTGATTCAGTTATTGAAATGGGCTAGTCTCCAAGACAAATTGTTGTCAGTCCTGTATTATTACTGACGTCAAGTTCGGTAAGTTGAAGGAGGCCGCATCGCAACTCATCGATATTGATAAAAAATTCAATTCCTTCCAAGGACGCGATGTCTCCATACAGCGTAACAACCTTGAAAGAGGCTGCTTCTTCCATGGATACCTTGCCATCCTCGTTTCCATCAAAACATTGATAACTCTCCCAGTCATAGTAAGTACCGTCGGGTTTGTCTGAAGTTTCTCCCCATCCATAATAATTCCCAAGGTCCTTTTCGTTCGACGCCCCTACGTTGATGCTCGCCCACTTTACACTTAAGCCAAGGTCGTCCGCATATTTATCATAAGGATTCTTATCAGCTTTATCTTTTTTGCAGGACGAAAGCACAACGGCAGCACATGCCGCAATAATGAATAAGTTATAATACCGCGCCGAGGGACTTGAGGGTGGCGACCAGGCGGTCAGTGTCGATATCCTGCACGGGCTTCCGTTCCGCAAGACTCTGTGCTGCGGCGACGCCTGCAGCCTGGCCGGTTCCCATACAGCTGGCCTGAACACGCAGGGATGCCAGTGCACGACGGTCCGTGGAAATGCATCGGCCGGCCACGAGCAGGTTGGGATAATCCGCGGCTATGAGCGCCCTGTAAGGCACATATGCAGGCTGTTCCAGATCTATGCGTACCTGCCCGGATCCCTTACTGGCATGCATGTCGATAGGATGCGCCCCACGCGAAATGCTGTCCGGATACCTGAAGGCGGAAACGTATTCCTCGCCGGTTACGGTATGGACACCAAGTATGCGGCGCGATTCGCGGATTCCGGCCTGTGGCGCTGACGACGACACGTAACAGTCCTTGAATTCGGGGAATGACGAGCGCAATATATCCACGAACTTGAAGATATCTTCCCTCAGACGGCATTCAGCCTGCGTAAAATCGCGGTTGTCGGTCGAATCGGCAGCAGTCCGGGTGATATTAACCGCGACGCTCCCCTTGTGAAGCACGTTGTTGAACCAGGGGCCCCCGAAATCCGGGATATCCGCTCCGGCAGCCTTCATTTCCAGAAGTTTATTGCGTACGGGAAGGCACTGGCTGGGGCCGTTCAAACCATTGTGGTACATACATTTACGAAGAAGTTCGCTGTCCGTATCCACTCCCGAAAGCACGAAGCAGAAAGAAGACGGCTGAAGATCTCCGTCGGAGGGCTGCATGGGCACTCCGGCGGTATGGGCCAGGTCGGCATCTCCCGTGCAGTCGATGACCACCCCGGCTTCGAGGGCTTCCAGCCCGTTCTTGTCCCAGATAATCACCCTCTCCACGCGGGAGCGTGACATCTCGCATCCGATCAGGGATGCATGCATGAAAAGATTCACCCCCGCCTCGAGAGCCATCCTCTGCATGCATAGCTTGTATAATTCTATATCGAAATCGACGTTTGCCTTGGGCCATTCCACGAAAGCACCGCCCATGCCTTCCAGCCTCTGCACGAACTCCCATGGTATGCCCCCGATAACCAGTTCCCCCTTGAAAGCGAAAACGCTCAGCGGGGCCACGAACCCGGCGGTAGCCATACCTCCGAGGAAACCGTAACGCTCGATAAGAGCAACGCTGGCACCCTGCCTGGCAGCCGCTACGGCAGCCGTGAAGCCGGCGGGACCTCCCCCGCAAACCACCACGTCGAATTTCCCGGCAGATTTTACAGGAAGCTTCGATTTCTTTAATGGGATGCCTTCAGGGGCGGACGAACAGGCGGATAGGCCGTCTATGGCAAGGGCCGCACCAAGGATTCCGGCCACACCCTGCTTGAGGAAAAGTCTTCTATCGATTTGGGACATACTGGTCATTGTTTCTTCTTTACAAAAATAATAATTATCTTTGATAACTGTGAAGTACATAACCACATTCAAGTTCTGGAAGGAACTATTCATCATGACGGCCGCAATGGCCATCGCATCCGCCGCCGTTTATTATTTCATGATTCCCGGAAAGCTGGTGCTGGGTTCCATCTCCGGCCTTTCCATCGTTATTTCCAACCTCTTCGGAATGGCCGGCATAACCATCAAGGTTTCCTGGGTCATCATGGCCGTGAACGCCATCCTGCTACTGCTCGCTTGGTTGCTGATAGGCAGGGAGTTCGGAGCCAAGACCATCTATACTGCGCTCATCCTGGGCCCCCTGATGGAGTTTTGGGAGCGCGTACTCCCCTACACCCGGCTAATCGAGGAAGGACAGACCTCCATAATGGGCAATCCCCTGATGGATCTGGTGTGCTTTGTGCTGGTAGTCAGCATTTCGCAGACCATACTGTTCAATATCAACGCCTCAACCGGCGGGCTGGACATACTGGCCAAGATCGTGAATAAATACCTTCATCTGGACATAGGCGTGTCCGTCACGGTAGCAGGGGCCCTGATATGCTGTTCCGCATTCGCTATCAATCCTTTCCGCGTGGTTGTTACCGGCCTGGTAGGCACATGGATGAACGGTCTTGCACTGGACTACTTCACGGCCAGCATCAACAAGCGCAAGCGCGTCTGTATCATTTCGGATAAACACGAACGCATACGCAAATACATAATCGACGAACTGCACCGCGGATGCAGCATCTATGAAGTCCGCGGCGGATACAGCGGCGAACTGCACATGGAGATCCAGTCCCTGCTGACGCAGGAAGAGTTCGCAAAGGTGATGAACCTGATCAAATCGGAAAACATCAACGCTTTCATCACCGCAGGCAATGTAAGCGAGATTTACGGTCTGTGGAACCACGAGCGCCGCAGGAATTCCGCGGAATAGGTTTTTTTGAAGCAAGTAGCATCAATTCCAAAATAAAATGCTATTTTTGCAGTCCCAAAAAGAACGGGACCTTAGCTCAGTCGGTTTAGAGCGCTTGCTTCACACGCAAGAGGTCGGCAGTTCGAATCTGCCAGGTCCCACACGAAAAAGACCCGCTTCATTGCGGGTCTTTTTGCTATTCTGCGGCGACTGCGTCAGCCAGGGCCTCAAGGGCAGGTAAATCAGTGGGCTTCAGCGTAGTACGCAAAGTAACGACAGGCTCCAGAAGGGTTATTTCCTTCATGGAAGCGAAGCGCTCCTTCATGACACGCGCGGCCGAAGGAGCCCACGAGCCGTTTTCGATTAAGCCCACGCGGCGTTTCTGCCATGCCTTATCCTGAAGATGGGCGATGAACTCCGCTGCCGGAGGGAAGAGTCCGGCGTCGTACGAACATGCGGCGAGCACCAGGGTTCCGTAACGGAAAGCATCTTCCACGGCCTCGGCGGGATCGTCGGTGGTTAAATCCGAGAAAGCTACCTTAATTCCCTTTGCCTCAAGTATTTCGGCGAAACGTCTGGCAGCGGCGAGAGTACCTCCATGTATGGAAGCGCAGGCCACGAACACGCCCGGAGTCTCGGGCTCGTAACGGCTCCATGTATTGTAGAGATTCAGGTATTCGCTGAGGTCGTCGCGAAGTATAGGACCGTGCAGAGGGCAGATGGTATCTACCTGAAGGCCGGAAAGTTTGCCAAGCAGCGTCTGTACCGGTCCGCCATATTTACCGCAGATATTGAAGTAGTAGCGGCGGGCTTCACAGGCCCAGTCCTGTTCCTCGTTCGAATCGAAGCCACAGCGGCCCAGAGCACCGAATTTGCCGAATGCATCGGCCGAGAACAGAATCTGGGAACTCTCCTCGTAACTCACCATCACCTCAGGCCAGTGGACCATCGGCGCCATGAAGAAACGTAGGGTGTGGCGGCCGAGTTCAAGGGTATCCCCCTCCTTCACGGCTATGCCGCACCCGGCAGGAATGCCGTCGAAGAATTGCGGCAGCATGGCAAGGGCTTTGGCCGTAGCAACCAGTTTGACGCCGGGGAAAGTCTCCAGCATCCATGCGATCTGCGACGAATGATCGGGCTCCAGATGATGCACTACGAAGTAGTCGGGCTCGCGTCCCTTGAGGGCTGTAAGGAGATTGTCCCTCCATGCCAGGGCGGTGCGTGCATCGCAAGAATCTAGCACTGCTATCTTCTGGTCTATAATAAGATACGAATTGTACGACATGCCTTCGGGCACTACGTACTGACCCTCGAATTTGTCGCCGGAAAGGTCGTCGGTACCGATGTAAAGGATTGAGGAAGTGATTTGCTTTATCATAACGAACTTGCTATAGTCTTTGCAGCCATGTACGCGGTAGTCCAGGCCGCCTGAAGGTTGAAGCCACCAGTCACCGCGTCGATGTCGAGCACTTCGCCTGCAAAAAACAGGCCCTTGCGCTGACGGCATTCGAGGCTTGACAGATTGACGGAATCCAGCGCCACGCCACCGCAGGTCACGAATTCATCGCGGAAACGCGTCTTGCCGGATATATTATAAGAATCGCCCGTAAGGACGGCCGAAAGGGCCTCGATACCCTTGTTGCCGAGCGAAGCCCAATTACATGAAGCGTCGATACCGGAGCGAAGTACCAGATACTCCCAAAGGCGGCCGGGGAGGCCGAAGGGGCGGGAACTTTTTACCTGGCGGCGGGCTTCGGCGTCGCGTATACCCACCAGGGTGCGCCTGACTTCATCCGCAGGGAGGGCCGTCCAGTTGACGGAAAGAGGAGCCCTGTACGAACTCTGGGCAAGATGCCTTGCTGCATAGGAAGAAAGGCGCAGGGCCGCCGGGCCGCTGAAGCCCCAGTCGGTGATGAGCAGGGCTCCTTCGGAGCGGAATTCCGTCCCCGGAATCGACAGTCCGGCATCGACCGAAATCCCCATCAACTCCTTCAGGGACGGAGATTCTGACGACTGTCCTATATTGAAAGAAAACAGCGATGGCACAGGCGGGACAATGTTAACAGGAAGCCCACGGAGCAACTCCATACCGCCTCCTCCCCCGGTAGTTATTACCAGAATTCCATCCTCCGGAAGATTCCCGGGAGAAAGCCTCCTGCCACAGGCGATGGACGCGCCGGAAACGGCATTCAGCAGGGTGTCAACTATTTCGAGAGCATTGTCCGACACGGGAAACACGCGTCCGCCGTCCTCCACCTTCAGCCGAACACCCCTGTCACGGAACCACCGGGCGGTATCTTCCGGGCCGAATTCCTGCAGGGCCCGCTTCATGAAAACGGACCCGCGGGGGTAAACCTTCCGCAGATCCGAAATTTCTTCAAAGGTATTGCTGAGATTGCAGCGGCCGCCTCCGGTAAGTGCAAGTTTTGCAAGCGGGCGCGGACCGGCTTCGTATATACGTATATCGGCGCCGGGGACCATCTTCAGCAACTGCGCAGCGCAGAAGCATCCGGCGGCACCGGCACCGACTATACTGACTTTTGCCTTATTAGATGGCAAGAGAGGCGGGGCTTTCCGCAGCGGGAGCCACCGGAGCGGCAGGCTCTGCCACAGGAGCAACGGGTTCCGCTATGGGAGCCGCGGGCTCTGCAACGGGAGGAAGCACAGGCTGGACCTGAGGCTCAGCAGCAGGCTGCTCAATGGGAGTGACAGGCTTGGAATAGCTGTCAGCTGCCTTCTGGGCTGCAGCGGCGGACTTAGCCTCGACCTTAAGTTGCTTCTCGCTGGATTTGAGGATCTTCTTGGCACTGCCGAGCTCGTTCTTGGCAGCTGCAACGGCAGACTTGCTGTCCTTGATCTTGCCTTCCTCAACTTTGATGAATGCCTTATCCACGTTAACCTTTTCCTTGGCCTTGTCGGCTACTGCCTTCTTGGCCTTGATGTCGGCCTCGATGTTCTTGTACTCGGACTCGGCAATCGAAAGCTCGTACTTGTCCTGACCGGAAAGCTCGCCGTCGGCGGCAAGGGCCTTCTTCTGGGCCTTGTACTGGGCCTTACGGTTCTTCAGCATCTCCTGCTGGGCCTTGATCTGGGCGTTGATCTGGTCGAGATCAGCCTGATCCTTTGCCTGCTGGAGCTTGTACTCGGCGATGAGCTTCTGGCTGGAAGCAATCTGGAGGTTGCTCTGGGAAACCTGTGCCTCATACTTCTGCTGGGCGGCATTCACGCTGGCCCTGGCGCTGGAGACCATCTGCTCACCAACGGACTGTGCACTCGCGGAAACGGAAACAAACAGTGCGGAAACAGCAACTGCTGCAATAGTGGAAAACTTCTTCATATTGATTTGTTTTAATACTTTCCGATTTGCAAATATAATAATTTATTTCTCATTTCTTCTCCGGAAGACTCTTCACGTAAAGGTCTCGCTGAGGGAACGGAATCTCTATTCCGTGCTCATTCAAGGCATTATATATCAACTCCTTGGCCTTGGCCGCATAGGTAAAGTGCTCCTCCACCGTAGTAAACTGCACAACCTGGAGATTTACGCTGCTGTCGCCGAAGGAAGCGAAGCGCACCTGCACCCCGAATGCCGGATCCACTACGTCGCGGCCGAACCTGTCCTGGGTCCGGAGCGGCTCCAGGGCGGCGATAATAATGCCGCGCACCTCTTCCACATCAACCCCGTATTTGACTCCCACCTCGAACGAAAGCAGTTCGTACGAATGGTTGCGGGTAAGGTTCTTGAAATTCTTGTTGAAGAGGGTGCTGTTGGGAAAGGCCATCACGGAGCCGTCCGCAGCCACTATCTGGGTACTCTGGTAAGTGATGTTGTCCACCTTTCCTCGAACCCCGTCACACTCCACGAAATCCCCCACCCTAAGGCGGCCGGACATGAGCTGGACCCCGTAAAAGAAGTTATTGAGTATGTCCTTCATAGCAAAACCAAGACCTGTGGCAAGGCCCGCACCCACAACCTTGATTGCGGCGGTAGGAATGCGCAGGAGCGCGAAGAGAGCGATGATGTAAATACCCCAGAGAGAGATGGCTATGATGTTCTCCGTAAGGGTGAAATTAACCTGATTCTCATTCATTACCTTGACACTGGACTTGCGCAGGATACTGCGAATCTTGAAGAGCCTGTAGCAGGCCTTGGCAGCGTAGTTAATGAAGCTGAAGACGAAAAAGAGAGTCACTACCAGAACTATCTTGGAGAACGACAGGCTGATGTAGCCCTCGAAGTTCAGGAAAGGATAACGCGCCCATTCGCGGAAGATGCCGGTAAGGTCGAACACACCCGATGCCATGTAGAAGCTGAACGGGATCGAAAGCACTATGGCTATGGGCAGCAGGGCCCTCTTTACCAGGGCGTGGGGCCAGGTTACCGCTATCATGTCCTCATCGGTCTTGTGAGGCAGCTCGCGGTTTTCCTCGATGTAGCGCTTCTTAACCTCCTTAATATGCTTCTCGTAGTAAATATTCAGGATATCGTAAACAGCCGAAACGCTCTGCAGCAGAGTCAGCTGGAAGAACCACCAGATAAGCAGCTGTACTCCCATCAGAACATAACCGCTGAACGCAATGACCGTTGTGGCTATCATCGCAAACAGCGAAACCCAGCCGAACACTATATCGCTCTGAGGCAGCGCCTTGCGGTATTTACCAAGCGTAAGCGCCTGAAAGATGGTGAATAGCAGCAGGACGGGAGGGAATACTATGTTGATGAGGCTGTTGGGGATGAAGGCGATGCGGAAGCCAATGATGATGAAGCACATCAGCAGTATGGGCACATACATCGCAATACCCTTGCGCTCGGACTTGTCGTCCAGACGTATCACCAGCGAGAGCAATATCGCAGCCATCATCCATGCGAATTCCACCAGGATCTTTGCCGCCATACGGAAGAAGTTGTGGTCCGAAATGGCGCTCGCTACCATGATAGATACGGCGAACACTACTACCGAAAGCAGCATGGTCGCGGCGGAACGGGTGCATTCCAGGCCGAAGAAATTGAACGACCTGATCTTTCTGGCGAAAATCGAGGTCAGGATCACGCTCACCAGCACCGAAACTATGAGCCAGAAGAGTACGAAAATGGAGAATCCGACCACCATGGGGCCTCTCCACTGGCTGTGGACTTCTCCCATGGCCTTGCGGCTGTATTTATCGGAAGAATCGGTCTTTGCCTGGTTCCAGTAGCGCTTGAAAGATTTCAGGAGCTTAAAATAAGGGGTCTGGCCCTCGATGAAGATGCGGTTCTGAACCGTACGGTAGCGCTGCTGGGCGTAGTCGTATGCGGAGCGTAGCATCTCGGAAGTCACGCGGTAGTGCGTGCTGTCGCGCACCAGCCTCTCTTTCTGACGCATGCTCTTTTCCATAAGACATTGTGCGTAGAAAATACAGCTGTCGCGGTCGACGCAACCGAGGGAATCGAGATGGAAGGGCTTGGCGCCCGGAGCGACGGGGCCGGCAGATGGTCCGGCAGAAGGTCCGGAGGGAGCGGGACCGGCAAAGCCGGGACGGGGTGCCCGCGCACGGGGGCCCAGCAAAACCACGTTGCCCAGGCTGTCGACATATTCAATCCCGGACGAAGGCGGAATACTCCTCAGCGTATGTATAAGCCTGTCATATCGGTCGATATCGATATCCAGCCTGCTGATAATATCATCGAAGGGCAGTTTCCTTGACGAGAACTCGTCGTACTGGCGGGACACCTCGTTGAGTGCATAAGTCATGTCGAAGGTGTAATCCTGCTTCTGCGAGTACAGCATCAGCGACAGTTCGTTGCTCTGCTGCATCATTCCAACCAGCCTGGCGTGCTGGCGTTCCCCGTTTCCTTTCATGCGTGCGGACCTTGCTTCCGACTCCTGATAGGCGGAGCGGAGTTCGTAACGCAGGACGGAAAGGGTCTGGGAAAGGTTTTTCTCGTTAAGGACGGCGAATGCAGGGATGAGAACAAGCATCGCAGCGGCAAAGGTTATCGCTTTTTTGTTCATACGGGTTTTGCAATAATGTGCCAATATACGAATTTTATTATCTTTGCGGTGTATGTTCTGGTTTAAAAACAAGAAAATACCTGTCGATTTCAATGGTTTTACCGATTGCCACAGCCACATCCTGCCCGGGGTAGACGACGGGGTAAAAACGATGGAAGACAGCCTGCTGATACTGCAACGATATGAGCAGATGGGCATTACCGAAGTGTTCCTGACGCCGCACGTAATGCAGGATGTACCCAACAGCAGTTCCGGCCTCCGCAAACGCTTCGACGCATTCTGCAAAGCCTACAAGGGGCCCATCCGCCTGCACCTAGCCGCCGAATACATGCTCGATCCACACTTTGAGGAGCTCCTGGAAAAAGACGACCTCCTCATTCATGGTGATTCTGGCAGACGGGTTCTGATAGAAACTTCCTATCTTACTCCCCCGGCGGATATGGACGATGTAATCTTCCGCCTTCAGGCGGCCGGGTACGAGCCCATCCTGGCGCATCCCGAGCGCTATGTATATATGGAAGATTCCGACTACCCAGCCCTTAAGGACAAGGGACTGCTCTTCCAGGTAAACCTCGGCTCCCTTGCGGGCATTTACGGTTCCAAAGTACAGGCCCGCGCATTCAGGCTCCTGAATGCAGAAATGTACGACATGGCCGGATCGGACATTCACCGTCCGTCTATGATAGACGCATATCTTTCAATCAAACTCGATAAAGGCCTGGATCTGCCGGGCAAGGC
>CAMHTE010000067.1 GCA_946187975.1 uncultured Bacteroidales bacterium
AACCCGGCCAGCCCGGAGCACGTCGCCGCTTCCAGTTCAGCAAGCGTTAACAGTAGCCGCTTTAACAATGCACAGATGCGGTTCCAAACCATGGTTATCGTGGTTGCCGCACTGCGGAAAAGGCCGGGGACCGGCAAGGCCGCTACCCTGGACTTGAAGAAAAGAGACCCGGAAACGGGACAAAAACAAAACAACAACATTACAAAACAATGTCAAGAACCAATTTCCAAGAACTGCTTGATGCAGGCGTTCACTTCGGACATCTCGCCCGCAAGTGGAATCCTAAGATGGCTCCGTATATCTTCGATCAGAAGAACGGCATCCACATCATCGACCTGCACAAGACCGTCGTCAAGATAGACGAGGCTGCCGAAGAAATGAAGATGCTGGCCAAGTCCGGCCGCAAGATCCTCTTCGTGGCAACCAAAAAGCAGGCTAAGGACATCGTGGCCGAGAAGGCTCTCGCTGTCGGAATGCCTTCAATCACCGAACGTTGGGCGGGCGGTATGCTCACCAACTTCCCCACCATCCGCAAGGCCGTCAAGAAAATGTCCACCATCGATAAGATGAAGGAAGACGGTACTTTCGAGAAACTCGCAAAGCGTGAGCGCCTTCAGATCGACCGCCAGCGCGAGAAGCTCGAGAAGAACCTCGGTTCCATCCGCGACATGAGCCGCCTTCCCGCCGCCCTGTTCGTGGTTGATATCCAGAAAGAAGCCAATGCCGTCAGGGAGGCAAATCGTCTGAACATCCCGGTATTCGCAATGGTTGATACTTGTTGCGATCCTACTCCCGTTGATTATGTGATTCCGGCAAACGACGATGCCGCCAAGAGCATTGAGTGCATTCTTTCCGCCCTGTGCGCAGCTATCCAGGAAGGCCTTGAGGAGCGCAAGCTCGAGAAGGAGAAGGAAGGTGAGGCAGAGGGTGCCGAGCCCGAGGCAAAGCCCGCCGCCAAGGCACTGCGTCCCCGCAAGGGTGCGAAGGCCGCCGAGGCAGCTGAGCCCGTTGCAGTAGAGGCCGTTCCCGCAGAGCCCGCAGCTGAGGCTGCAGAGCCCGCCGCCGAGCCCGCAAAGGAAGAGGCTCCCGCCGAAGAGAAAGCCGAGTAAAACCAGTAAAAAGCAAAGACTATGGCAAACATTACTGCAGCAGATGTAATGAAGCTTCGCAAGATGACTTCCGCAGGAATGATGGATTGCAAGAACGCCCTCGTTGAGGCTGACGGCGATTTCCAGAAGGCTGCCGATATTATCCGCGAGAAAGGTAAGCTCGTGGCCGCAAAGCGCGCTGACCGCGAAACTTCCGAGGGTGCGGTGAAGACCCGCGTCCAGGGTGGCAAGGGTATCCTTGTGTGCCTTGGCTGCGAGACCGACTTCGTGTCCCGCAACGCTGACTTCCAGAACCTCGCCGACGCGGTTGCCGACGTGGCTATCGCACAGCTTCCCGCTGACGCCGAGGCTCTCAAGGCCTGCGTACTTCCTGACGGCAACACCGTCGAGAAGGCTATCGAAATCCAGACCGGCAAGTCCGGCGAAAAGACCGTCATCGCTTACTATGCCAAGGTTGAGGCTCCCTTCGTGGCCGAATACGTCCACAAGCTCAACGGCAAGCTCGGCGCACTGGTTGGCTTCAACAAGGAAGTCCCCGCCGAACTCGGCAAGGGTGTGGTGATGCAGGTCGCTTCCATGAACCCCGTTGCCATCTCCGAGGCAGACTGCCCTCAGGAGGTTGTGGACAACGAGTTCAAGGTTGCAGTGGAAAAGACCAAGGAAGAGCAGGTGCTTAAGGCTGTTGAGGCCGCCCTCAAGAAGGCCGGCATCAACCCTGCTCACGTCGATTCCGAAGACCACATCGAGTCCAACACCGCTAAGGGTTGGATTACTCCCGAACAGGCCGCCCAGGCTCGCGAGATCATCAAGACCGTGAGCGCCGAGAAGGCTGCCAACCTCCCCGAGCAGATGGTCCAGAACATTGCGAAGGGTCGTCTCGCCAAGTTCTTCAAGGAGAACACCCTCGAGGCTCAGGAGTACCAGATGGGCGATGGCAAGGTTTCCGTAAAGGATGCCATCGCAGCCGTCGACAAGGAAGCGAAAGTCCTTGCGTTCAAGCGCTTCAGCCTGAACGACTAAGATTTAGTCTTCAAACAACGATTCCGTTTGCAAAAACCGCCGTTTTTGCGAACGGAATCTTCTTTTTCCGCCGTTCGTTTGCAAAACAGGCCCTTTTTGCAAACGGATCAGGCGACCAAACTATTTTCTTACGATGAACTTCCAAGCGGCGGCGCAGTAGGCGAGGAGCAGTACCGTGCCGGCGGCCATGAGGGGCACGGGCTTGAGGCCGGCCGATGCCAGAAGGGTGTAGGCGGCGTAAAGCAGGGCGGCCAGAACGACGAAGGCGCCGATGCGTGCGAGGTCGTAGCGGATGGGATACTTCTTCTGCCCGATAAAGAAGCTAAGCAGCATAGCGGTGCCGTATCCGGCGAAGCCTCCCCACGCGCAGGCCATATATCCCCAGCGGGGAACTCCGTAAACGTTGACAGCTATCATTACCAACGCTCCCATCGCGCTCATGAAGGCTCCCCAGCCGGTCTGGTCGCTGAGCTTGTACCAGAAGCTGAGGTTGAAGTAAATGCCCATAAAGATCTCCGCCAGCATTACTACCGGCACTACCTTCAGACCATCCCAGTAGCCGGGACCTATGAAGTACCGGAGTATGGGCATGTAGAACATTACCGCCAGGAAGGCCAGCAGCGTAAAGACCACGAAGTACTTCATTCCGTCGGCCAGGGTTTCGGGACTGTTGCGGTCGCGGCTGCCGTTGAACACAATGGGTTCGTATGCGTAGCGGAAGGCCTGGGTGAGCAGCGACATTATCATTGCTATCTTGACGCAGGCGCCGTAAATGCCAAGCTGCACCTTCCCTTCGGGGCCCGGCATGAGCCAGGGGAAGAGTATCTTGTCCGCCACCTGATTGAGGATCCCCACGAGGCTGAGCAGAAGCAGAGGCCAGGTGTAACGTAGCATGCGCCCGGCAAGCGCCTTGTCGAAGCCGTGACGTATTCCCTTGAGTTCGGAGGCGAAGCCGAGGGTGACGCAGGCCGTGCACAGCAGGTTGGCGAAGAAGATGAGCCCCACTCCGTGGTCGAAACGGACATACATATCCTCAAGTGCAGGGAAGCGCCCGAACAGGCGCGGCATCACCAGGAATATGAAGAGGTTGAGGAGTATGTTGGGGATGATGAATGCGAACTTCAGGGCCATGAACTTGACCGCCTTGCGCTGCTGGCGGAGGCGGCTGAACATGATGGCCTGAAAAGCGTCCAGGGCCACTATCGCCGCCATGCAGCCGACGTATTCGGGATGCGCGGAGTAGCCCATAGCGCCTGCTACAGGTCGCAGGAATACCGCCACCAATATAAGGAAGAACAGGCCGACTCCTCCCACCATACGCAGGGTGGTGCTATAAACCAGCCGCTCGTCCTCGCCGTCCTTGTTGCAGAAACGGAACAGTGTCGTCTCCATCCCGAAGGTAAGGATGGCAAGCAGCAGGGCCGTGTATGCGTAAAGGTTGGTGACTATGCCGTAGCCTCCGCTTCCGGCGGCTATGACCGTGGTATAGAGCGGAACCAGCAGGTAGTTTAGAAACCTGCCTACGATGCTGCTCAGACCGTAAATTGCGGTGTCTTTTGCCAGCGACTTCAAATTCATATCAGTACAAAAATAGCGAATAATCCGTATATTTGCCTTGTATGAAACAATATCTGAACATCATTTTGTGCGCAGCCGCCATCGTAGCCCTCGCCGCAGGATGCGGACATAAGGCAAAGAAGGCGGAAGCCGAGGCTGAGGCCGAGGCCGCCGCACAGGCAAAACAGGATTCCATTACCGTGGCAACAAAACTCTCCGAACTCACCGACGAGCCGGTCTTCGCAATCGAAACCAGCCTCGGGACCATCAAGGTCAAACTCTATGCTAAAACCCCTCTCCACAGGGCCAACTTCAGCAAACTCGCCCTTTCGGGCTTCTACGACGGCACTCTCTTCCACCGCGTCATCCGTGGATTCATGATTCAGGGAGGCGACCCTCTCAGCAAGGATCCGGAAAATGCCGCCCGCTTCGGCACCGGCGGTCCCGGGTACACCGTTCCGGCAGAGTTCGTAAAGGAGTATAACCATAAGAAGGGAGCGCTTGCAGCCGCCCGTCGCGGCGATGCGGCGAATCCCATGAAGGAGTCGTCCGGATCACAGTTCTACATTGTTCAGGATCCCAATACCTGCGCTCAGCTTGACGGCCAGTACACCGTCTTCGGCGAAACCATCGAAGGCCTCGATGTCATCGACAAGATCGCCGCAGTGCAGACCGATCCCCGCGACCGTCCCCTTCAGCCTGTAAAAATTATCTCGATCAAGGCCGAATAAGAATTGTGGCACGGGTCTTGCTATTCAAGTATTCGAGAATAGTTTTTTCATAGGTTAATTTTTCAGGTTAGAATTGCTCAGGCCCCTTCCGTTGTGAAACGAGAGGGGCCTGTCGTTTAAGGTATTACGCCAGATCAGGGCTTGCGGTAGTTGTATCCCAGGATATCCAGCATGGGGAGATGCCGGGCCTTGACCTTCGATCCCGGGTACGCCAGGAAGCACGGTAAAAGGTAGAGCGCCGCGTCAGTCCGCGGATGGATTTGTGCGGAACGATTCCATTTCACCCGTCAGAATCTTGTCGTAAACGGTCGCTACGGGTATGTAATGATACACTTTACCGAATTTCAGCCAATCAAGATAGCATTTGAAAATACCGCTGTCTTCGAGTCCGGCGTCTTTTTTAAGGCCTTTCTTTATCAACTCTGCGGCATCATCGATTGTGTTGCTGTAATAAATGCGTACAGTCCTGGGCAAATCCGCCCTGCATTCAAGCGCAAGCTTTCCGTTGATGGTCGCCGATACGGATGTCAAATCGGTCACTTCCGTGTATTCCAGCCTGGCTTTCACCGCGAATGTCATAAACTGCTTCACCTCCCCGTAACGGTAAATGCCGCTGAATTGGGCGAAAGACCTGTAATAGTAAAGCGTGTTGGACGAAAGGTTCCCGGCCGCGATTGTGTACATGTTGCTCGCATCCATGGACCGGGAATAAACCTCGACTCCGTTTTCCTTTGACGGGACCGGATCCTTCGAATACAACATTCCCCACTCAAGCGAAGGATTGGCATATCCGCAAAGATTGGCGGAACACTCGGTAATGCCCCACACGTCCCCCGTTGCCGTAAGTACCGCATCCTCTCCGGAATTCCTGCCGGATGCCGCCCCGGATCCCTTCCCACAGGAAACCAGCGGCACCAGCGCGAAAAAGAGGTATAAAAGCTTTTTCAACATATGGCGCTTAATTCATGACGGGGCGTACTGAGAAGCCAAAACAGCGCGGTGTACCTTCGTCGATCATCTCGGCCTCAAGTACGAGCCCGTTACACGCAAAGCTCGAATTGCCGGCGTCCAGGGCGGACAGCCAGTATCGGCCGTACGACCCATAGGAATAAAAAGCCGTGCCGGACCGGTAACCGGCGGCGGGAAGGAAAATCCATTTGTCCGTATAACCGGTTTTGCGACTGGTTATTTTCATTCCGCTGACACCGTTTATCGTCGTCCATTTCAACTTGCAATTTGCAAAAAGCTCCTGCCACTCCGTAACCGTGGGCATCCTCCACGCGCCTCCCAGTTTCTTCGATGCAACATCATCTCCGGCCGGGCCGGTTTCCAGCGTTGTTTTATGGTCAACCGTGCCATATGATTTGTTCGTGCAGTATTTGGTTATTGAGTAAGGGGAACCGTTGCAGAAAGCGTAGGTCGTCCATGAATAATCGGTTTTTGTCCTGGTCTCCCCCCATGCATAGTAAGCCCCGGATTCTTCCGGGTTTGCAGCTCCCAGATTGTACCTGGACCATTTTACCGACAGGCCAAGGTCCACTGCCTCGGCGGAATAAGTATAATCAAGAGTGGTAAACTGCCTGACGACGCCATTGGTCCTGACGCCTTTGTACAGTATAAAGGCCCGGTAATAATACACAGTATTTGGAAACAGGTTCTCCGCCAGGCAGCAGTACCTACAATCCTCATCCTTTTCGACCGCCGTCAGGGTAATCGACGCGCCGGGGAGACCTTCTAAGGAATACTCGATGCCGTATTCGACAGGCTGCCCCTCGGATTCTTCCTGGTAACACCATCCGTACAATCTGGCAGAGGTCATTCCAACGCCGTCACAGTCTCCGGTTATCGGGAAAGACCGCTTTTCTTCGTTATGGTCCCCGGATCCCGTCCCTTCCTTTTTACAGGAAAAGACAAGCACAAGGGCGAATAATATAAACAGGTACCTTTTCATTGCTGGTACGGACCGACAGGTCAGTCAAGTTTACGGTAATTGTATCCCAGGATATCCAGCATGGGGAGATGCCGGGCCTTGACCTTCGCCAGGAAGGCTTCGTAATCTTTGGTTCCGGCGGGACTCCACTGCACTTCGCTCAGCGCCAGCAGACGGGGAAGGAGCATGTACTCGAGATGTGATTCCTCAGCAATGTACTCGGTCCAGAGATTAGCCTGAACTCCGAGGATGTGGCCCTCGGCCCCGGGCGTAAAGCCTTCGAAGGGCTCGTAGCCGTACACTTTCTCCAGAGGAAGGAACTTGCGTCCACGGGCGATTCCTATGGGCTCCTCGTCCCAGCGGTCGCTCTGATAGTAATCGAAGTAGCAGTATGTGTTGGGCGACATCACCACGTCGAAGCCTTTGGCGGAGGCCTTGATTCCTCCCTTGGTACCTCTCCACGACATTACCGTCGCGCCTTCGGCGAGGTCTCCCTCAAGAATCTCGTCCCAGCCTATGATCTTGCGGCCTTTGGTCGCCAGGAAGTCCTGCATCCTCTTGGTAACGTAGTTCTGCAGGCGCTGTTCCTTGGTTCCGTGTTCGTCGCTCACCAGCCCCAGCTCCGCTATCTTAGCCTGGCAGTGCGGGCACTCTTCCCAGCTCTTCTTGGGGCACTCGTCCCCACCTATATGGATATATTCTCCGGGGAAGAGTTTGCACAGTTCTTCCATCACTCCCTCCAGGAACTCGAAAGTGCTGTCTTTGCCGGGGCAGAGGACACGCTTGTCGATTCCCCACTGCGTGCGTACCTCATACGGACCGCCGTCGCATCCCAGCCAGGGGTACGAGGCCATCGCGGCTATCATGTGCCCGGGGAGGTCGATCTCCGGCACAATGGTAATACCAAGGTTCTCGGCATAAGCCACCACGTCCTTGATTTCTTCCTGGGTGTAGTAACCGCCATAGCGTTTGCCGTCAAATTCGGGCGAGTAAGGCAGGGCGGTCTGGGCACGGAACGCTCCCACCTCGGTGAGGCGGGGATAATTGTGTATCTCGACGCGCCAGCCCTGGTCGTCGGTGAGATGCCAGTGCAGACGGTTGAGCTTATACACGGACATTATCGCGAGGAAACGCTTGACCTCCTCCACCCTCCAGAAGTGCCTGGATGAGTCGAGCATGAGGCCGCGGTAGCCGAAGCGGGGGCTGTCCTTGATGACGCAGCAGGGCAGTTTCCACTTGACACCGGATACCGTCTTTCCGGAAAGAAGCTCCACCGGAAGCATCTGCCTGATGGAGGAAATGGCATAGATGAACCCGTTGTGGTCGGATGCGCTTACCTTTACCGCTCTGCCGCCCACTTCGATGGTGTAGGCTTCGGCCGGCATGGATGCATCCTTGACGAAGTAAATGCCCTTGAGCTGCTTCAGCGGGGTGGAAGCTCCGATTCCGGCGGCCGAAGCCACGCTGCTGACGCGTCCAGTCGCGACGTAAAGGTCGTCGGCGAGCTTCGCAACGGCATCCACGGTGCGTTTTTCCAGGGACTGGTCGTAATTGACGCAGGCGCCTTTCACGTTGAAACTGCCGGACTGCATCTCAATGCTTTTGGGAGCGGGGATAATATCCGGAAGTTTGTTGCCGGCATAGCTGCAGGTGCAGCATGCGATGAGGGCGAGGGTTAAAAGTCTTTTCATATGATTGGAATGATTCAATACAACAATAGTCCGAGGATGCCTCCGGCGAGAAGCAGGATTATGGGGTTGACCTTGAAAAAGACGGAGGCGGCCGAAGCAGCGGCCAGCAGTATCCACGAGATGGCGTCGGGGAAGATTTCTTCCTGAACCCCGATGCTGTGCCCGACCGGATCGATTCGGAACATCAATATCACCGCGGCAGCGGCGATGAGGCCGGCCACCGCAGGACGCAGTCCATCCATGACCCTTGCGAAGAGGCCGGTGGTGTGATATTTATTATATAAGGATATGATTATGTAGAAGATGATCAGCGACGGCAGCACCAGGGCGAAGGTTGCCACGGCCGAACCGGCTACGCCTCCCACGCTGTATCCCACGTAAGTGGCGCAGTTGATCCCTACGGGCCCGGGGGTGCATTGCGAGATGGCCACTATATCCGCGAACTGCCCCTCGGTAATCCACCCGAAGCGCGTGACCACCTGAGCCTGCAGCAGCGGCAGCATGGCCGCTCCGCCTCCGAAGGTAAACAGGCCGATGACGAAGAAAGTCGCGAAGAGTTGCAGCAGAAGCATCATTTTCCGTCCCGCGCCTCCTTCGCGAAATGAATCGTTACCGCCGCGGCGATGGTCGCCAGGATAACCCAGACGGGGGAGAGTTTAAGGAACGCTACCGCGAAGAGCGAGGCAGCCAGAACCGTCCATGTCCACCAGCTGTGGCAGCCCTTGCGGGCAAGCTGTATGGCGGGAACGAGGATGAGACCCACCGCCACCGGACGCACCCCGCGGAAGATGCGCATCACCACCGGATTGTCCTTGAACCCGGTGAAAAGCGCGGCGATGAGGAGTATTATAATAAAGGAAGGGAGGGCGGCCCCCAGGCTTGCTGCGAGAGCCCCTTTCAGGCCTCTCAGCCTGTACCCGGAATAGATGGCCATATTGACCGCCAGGATTCCCGGAGCGCTCTGTGCGAGGACCAGGATGTCGGGCATATCTTCTTCCGGAATCCACCCCTTGCGGACCATTTCCCGCTCAATGAGAGGAATCATCACATATCCGCCTCCAATGGTGAATGCACCAATTTTTGCGAATGTGCCGAAGATGCTGGCGAGGGGAACTTTTTGTCCGTTCATATCATTGCGAAGATAGGCAAAAAAACGCAAAAAAAATTTGGCAATAAAGAAAAAGTGAGTATCTTTGCAGCCCGCTTTTAAAGGCGGACAAAGTAACACACTTTGCTCTTTGACAATATTGGAAGAATAAGTACAAGCAAAAGTACCGAGAACAAGAACGAGACATCAATTCTTTTCCCAAGGAAGAGAAGTGTCAGGAGTCAAGCTAGAGAATAAAGAATATACAAAGAAGAGTTTGATCCTGGCTCAGGATGAACGCTAGCGGCAG
>CAMHTE010000068.1 GCA_946187975.1 uncultured Bacteroidales bacterium
GTAAAAGCACCGACGCGAACATCATAAAGAATGAGTAAATGTACCTTCGCATACCACAAAAGTACTGAATTATTATTAATTTTGCGTTATGAACTCTCAAGAAAGAATCGCCGCCGCCCTTAAGGTTGCCACAGACACCAGGGCGTTCGAACTCGGACAGGGAATCCTCGGCAAAACTCCCATTCTTTTCAAACAATATTTCCCAGGCAGCAAGGCCCTCGTGGTCGCCGACAAGAATACCTGGAAGGCTGCCGGCGAGGCCGTCTTCGCCGCTTTGGACGCAGCCGGCATCCCTACGCAGAAGTTCCTCTTCCCGGAAGATGAATTCCATGCCGACTGGGACCATATAGAGGTCCTCGACAAGGCTATGGACGAGGCCGGAGCCATAGCGGTTTCGGTAGGATCCGGTACCATCAACGACCTCTGCAAGCTCTGCTCGCACCATCACAAACAGTCCTACCTGACCGTCCCCACCGCAGCATCGGTCGACGGATATACTTCCTTCGGCGCTTCCATCACCTACCAGAATGCAAAGCAGACCTTTGACTGCCCCGCCCCCGTCGCCGTTCTCGCTGACGTCGATGTAATTGCAGCAGCTCCCAAGGAGATGACCGCGGCCGGCTATGCCGACCTCGCGGCCAAGGTTCCTGCCGGAGCCGAGTGGATGATAGCGGACATCGTGGGAGCAGAACCCATCATCCCCGATGCATGGCATGTGCTTCAGGACTGCCTGGACGAGCTTCTTTCCGACCCCGAAGGCGTGGCCGCCGGCAATCCCAAGGCCATAGCCGACCTCTTCGAAGGCCTGGTCCTGAGCGGATTTGCAATGCAGGCCGCCCGCAGCAGCCGTCCCGCATCGTGCTGCGACCACCTCTTCAGCCACATCCTCGACATGACCCACCACCGTTACAAGGGCAAGTTCGTATCGCACGGCTTCCAGGTGGCAATAGGCACGCTCACCATGTGCGCCGTGTTCGACCGCTTCCTGCAGTACGACCTTTCCAAGATAGATGTGGAGAAGTGCGTCGCCGCATGGCCTACGCTTGCCGACGAGCAGGCCCGCTCGCTGGAAGTATTCAAGAGTTTCCCCGCTCCCAAACTGGGCTACGAGAACATAACCAAGAAGTACACCGACGCCGATGCGGTCCGCCGCGAACTCACCGTGGTAAAGGCCGGCTGGCCCGAGCTGCGCGAGCGTCTCGCCGGGCAGGTTTATTCCTTCAAGAAGATGCAGGACCTGTTCCGCATAGTGGGCGCACCCTACGAGCCCGAGCATATCGGTATCACCCGTAAGGACATCCACGCCATGTTCCCCATCGTACAGCTCATGCGCTGGCGTTTCAACGTACTGGACCTTGCCAAGCGCACCGGCCATTACGACGACCTCGTCGCCTCCGTCTTTGCAAAAGGCGGCGCCTGGGAATACTAGCCTATGATCTGCACCTGCATACAAGGCAAGGGTTATTCTGAAATCCTGGGGATCCTGGACGATCCCTGGGTGGAGATGGCGGAAATCCGCCTGGACCTCTGCAATCTTTCGGACGAGGAGATCGAAGACCTGTTCGGCAACACCGACACCCCGCTGATAGCCACCTGCCGCATATCTTCGGTGGGAGCGGCCGAAGCGGAGAGGCGCCTGGGGATTGCCATAAGAGCAGGAGCCAGATTCGCCGACCTCGAGTTGGAAGCCGACGCGGGGTCCAGCAAGCGTTTCCGCAGCCTCTGCGAAGAGAGTGGCACCGAAATTATCCGCTCCTTCCACGATTTCGAGGGAACTCCCGACCTTGCATACCTACGACAGGTGCAGGCACGCTGCTACCGCTACGGTGCCGACATAGCAAAGATCGCAGTCAGCTGCAAAAATAAAGCGGATGCAGCTACGGTCATGAATCTTTACGACAATCCCGAGGAGGAGCCCGGACGGCTGGTTGCTTTCGGAATGGGCGAGGCGGCTTCAGATACCCGACTGGAATGTCTCAAGGCAGGTGCCCCCTTCACCTATGCATCGCTGGGAGAAGGGGAGCAGACGGCTCCCGGTCAGATGGATTACACGTCCATGCACCGCGCCGTCTATGGGGATTTCCGCGGATTCTGGCGCAACGATCTCGAGGTCCCGGCATCCAAGAGCTTCGCTCAGAGGGCTATCATAGCTGCGGCTCTCGCAAAGGGCCGCAGCCATCTTCACGGGTACACCCCGTGCGACGACAGCGAATCCGCGATAGCGGCAGCACGCACGATAGGGGCCAAGGTCCGCAAGGACGGCACCACGCTCACCATCGACGGCACCGGAGCAGCACGCACCACACTCGAATCCCTCCATACCGGCGAATCCGGCCTTCTTACCCGGCTGATGATTCCCCTGATGGCCGCCCTGAACGACGGCCCTGTGACCATCACCGGCGAGAAAACCCTTCTCTCCCGGCCCCTCAAGGGCATCAGTGACATAATGGCCTCGTTCGGGGTGATAATCAAGGACGATAAGGTGCCCGTGCATATAACCAGTCCCCTCATCCCCGGCACAGCCGAGATTTCCGGCAAAGGCGGATCGCAGCTTATCTCAGGCCTGCTCTCCGCGCTGCCTTTGTGCGACAAGCCTACCACCCTGTTCGTTACCGAGCCGAAGAGCATCCCCTACATGTTCATTACCTGCGACGTGCTCAAACACTTCGGAGTGCGCATCTCCGCCGAGATGGAGGGCGACGAGCGCATGATTGCCGAGCAGGATTGGAGCGGTTGCACGGGAATAACCTTCAAGATCAAGGGCGGACAGCATTATAAAACAGCCGACTTCGACATCGAGGGCGACTGGAGCAGCGCCGCCGTTTTTCTCGTGGCGGGCGCCATCTTCGGCAAGGCGGAAGTCAGCGGGCTGGACACCAAGTCGCTTCAGGCAGACCTTTCAATAGCAGACATTCTGGTCCAGGCCGGAGCAGTCGTGTCGGAATTGGACGATGCAGTATGCGTGGCAAAAGCTCCTCTCGAAGCCTTTGAGACCGACCTCAACAACGCTCCCGACATCTTCCCGGTGGTGGCCATGCTGGCCGCCTTCTGCTCGGGCACGTCGGTAATTTCCGGAGTACAACGGCTCATAGGCAAGGAAAGCAACCGTGCTGAGGCCATAGTAGCAATGCTCTCCCGGATGGGAGTGGTCGCTTCCATCGAAGGCGATAGTATGTGCATTCAGGGAGAAACCCTTGCCTCACGGCTGCTTAACGGGCATCTTCTCAAGGGTGGGAACTATTCTTCCCACGGCGACCACCGCATGGCAATGGTGCTCCGGATTGCATCCATCGGGGCCGACGGACCCATAGTTATCGACGACACAGCCTGCGTCGCCAAATCCTTCCCCGGATTTTTCGAGGAATTCGACGCTTAGTTAACGTATCTTTTCCTTCTTTCCGCTGCGACGGGAACGTTCCGCGGCGAAGCCCATCATGTGCGATTCCATGGACACGTCGATGGAACTGGAAAGCAACCCGGGATCCTGAGCTGCTACGGCTTCGACGAAGTCCCTCGTCAGGCGAAGGTCTCCTCCGCCGTGACCGCTTCCGGCGTATTCCGGAATTTCCGCCACTTTCTCGTTCCATACCTTGGGCTTCCTGGTCAGGAAATCCCATACCCGGAATTCCTTCATGTCTCCCTCGATATAACCCATAGTGCCCATCACGCGGGTACGACGTCCACCGCTCGGCGCGAAGGCATCCATGGTGAATGACGCGGTGATATTGTCGTCGAATACGATGCTGGCGACGTAATGGTCCGGCTGGTTGTTATCGCATCTGAACACGCAGCGGGCGTAGCTGTCGTAGCGGGGATCCTTCAGGCGGCTGAGGATGAAGTCGGGATCGTAGTTCCCCTCCAGGTCCAGCACGCCGAGATGCCTCTTCTGTTTGCAATAGATATCAATTGCATTGTAAGGGCATTTGTCGAGATGGGGACAGCCCTCCGTGCAATGTGCCGGGGCTCCCTCGGGAGCATTCTCTTTCTTGAAGAAATACAGGTCGCCGTCGGCGGTAATGTGCTTGCAGGGCTTGTCTATGATCCAGCGCAGGAGATCCAGGTCGTGACAGGACTTTGCGAGAATGATGGGGGTGGTCTCCTTGGAGTCGCGCCAGTTGCCGCGGACATAGGAATGGGCCATGTGGGCATACTGGATGGGTTCCATATGCTGGATGCTCACGACGTCGCCTATCATTCCGCTACGTACCACGGAGCGTAGCGCCATGAAGTAGGGAGCATAGCGGAGTACGTGGCAGACTGCGACTATGCGTCCAGTCTTGTGGGCCATTTCCCGGATGGCCATGCACTCTTTCTCGGTAGGGGCGACCGGCTTCTCGAGAAGAACGTCGTAACCCAGGGCCAGGGCCTTCATGCAAGGCTCGTAATGCCTGTCGTCCGGCGTGGCGATCACCACGGCGTCCGCAAGCTTCTTCCCGGAGGCGAATACCTCGCGATAGTGCCCGAAACGCATCTCCGGAGCAACATTGTGCTTGTTTCCTATACGGTTCTTGCGGTGCTCCAGAATATCTGAAACGCCTACGACCTTCATTCCCTGCGGGAACATCTCGGCATAACGCGCATATACTCCGCCCCTGTTTCCGCAACCTATTACTATTACGGTTATGGGGTGGTCCGTGTTCGGAGCAAGATCCCGGATTTTGAGGTCCAATCCCTTCAGGGGCTCATCTTTGCCAGAGGCAGGAGATGCTCCGGGGATCAGAGAGGATGCACTGGCGAAAGGTCCGGACAAGGCAGTACCGGCTGCAACCAGACCACAGGAACGAAGAAAATCACGACGTTTCATTATTTCCGATTTTTATTACAAATAACGGAAAAATATTTTAACTTTGAAACCCGGTTAGATCAATCGGGATTTTTCATGTTCTTACCTATGCTCAATGCAAGCCTTCAGTATGTCGGCCTGCAGCAGGACACAAACATATACGAACTGCAAAGTCCACAGTTCGCCAATAAGTACTTCATAATCAGCGGTGAAGGGAGCCGTCGCCTGATGGCATCGCCCGAAGTGATCGGGTTCAATTCCTATCTGGCCCTGCTCCCCGAAACTATCGCCGCCCTCCGCTTCCTCTTCCCTTCAGGTTCGGAGGGCGACGTCGATATAATGACCATCCTCCGCGGAGGACTCAACTATCCCGTCGAAGAGGCCTGCTTCAAAGTGGGTATCCGTGTGCGTGACATGCACTTCGTGTCGTGCGAGCGCATCGTCGAAGACAACGTCATCACCGGACTCGACATCAAGTACGAAAAACTCCACATCAACAGCGGTCGCACTTTGATAATAGGCGATATCATAGCTACCGGCGATACCCTGAAGATGTGCCTCGACGAAGTGGTGGACCGTTTCCGCCGAAAAGGCGGCAGCATACGCAAGATTATCTTCTTTACTATCGGAGGCACGAGGGCAATATCCCTGATGGAGAGGATGAATGAGCGTTTCAGCGCCATATTCCCGGAGTTCGAGGGACTGGAGTGTTTCTTCTACGAAGGAATCTTCTCCGTTTATCGTGACAAGGGCGTCTCCGGCATCAACGTCCCCGATATTGATTTCGGATGGAACGGAGGTGTCATAGCCCCCGAATTCCGCAAATACATCCTCGACCGTCCGGATGCCCTTTTCGAAAAATGCATCATATACGACGGCGGCGCCCGTAGGTACGAGATTCCTGAGCATTTCCGCGAAGTGCTGGAATACTGGGAAGGCATCCTCGAGCGTGCCGACAGCATAGACCCCCTGGCCCTTGTCTCCGAAAAGCTGGGTTACGAAGGGCCTGTTGACTACGAAACCTGGCTGGCGGAAACCAGCCTGGGAACCATTCCGCAGGAAGGCCTGAAAGAACTCTGGGAGAAGGAACAGGAGCTTTTCCGCAAGGCTCCCGGTCTTTCCCTCAAGGCCCTGGCCGCCCGCCGTATAAAGGAAATCACCAAAGTATCAAAGCAATATGAGTAACAAGAAGTTCGATGTCGACTACACCGGCAAGCCGGTGGATGGTGCAGGGCGCAAGTCGACCCTGAGTATGTTCATGATCATGCTGGGATTCACCTTCTTCTCAGCAAGCATGTGGGTAGGACAGAATCTTGCCGCCGGTCTTGACTGGTGGGGATTCATCTGGGCCATGCTCCTCGGCGGCCTCATCCTGGCAGCCTATACCGGAGCACTCGGCTGGATCGGCGCAGAAAGCGGCCTTTCCCTCGATATGCTGGCACGCCACAGCTTCGGCAGCAAGGGCAGCTGGCTTCCCAGTGCGATGATCTCCTTCACCCAGATCGGCTGGTTCGGAGTCGGCCTGGCGATGTTTGCCATCCCCGTAGCGAAAGAGCTCATGGGTCTTGAAGTTACTCCCTCCAGCATGCCCTGGCAGGGTTACGTACTTGTAGCCATCGCCGGCATCCTGATGACCGCCAGCGCCTATTACGGCATCAAGAGCCTCACGATAGTCAGCTATATAGCCGTTCCGGCAGTGGCGATTCTCGGCACCGTGGCAATGATCATGGCCATCAACCGCGGAGACGTGGGACTTGTGGAACAGTTCTCCCGCGGCGCCAAGGACCTCGGCATCATCGCAGGTGCCGGTCTGGTAGTGGGCAGCTTCGTGTCGGGCGGTACCGCAACCCCGAACTTCACCCGCTTTGCGAAGAACGGCAAGGTAGGCCTGCTGGTGACCGTCATCGCCTTCTTCGTCGGCAACTCCCTGATGTTCCTCTTCGGTGCCGTCTCCAGCATCTACGCCGGAGGTAACGACATCTTCGAGGTGATGCTCAACCTCAACCTCTTCTACATCGCAGTCCTCGTACTCGGCCTGAACATCTGGACCACCAACGACAACGCCCTCTATACCGGCGGTCTCGGACTCTCCAACATCTTCGGACTTTCCAAGAAGACCATGGTCCTTATCTCCGGATTCATCGGAACCATCGCTGCGGTATGGCTCTACTGGAACTTCTGCGGCTGGCTCAGCATCCTCAACGCCACCCTGCCTCCCGTCGGCATAATCCTCATCATCAGCTACTTCAGCAACCGCAAGCAGTATCTCGACGGCAGCGTTCCCGCCAAGGTGGTCAACTGGTGGGCCGTGCTCGGCGTTGCTGCCGGTGCCGTGGTCGCGAACCTCGTCCACTGGGGCTTCCCCGCCATCAACGGCATGGTGGTCGCCGCCTGCTGCTACCTTCTCGGCAAAGCCTGCGCAGCCAAATAAGGAAGACGCATTGCGATTAGCGTACCATGAAAAGATTTACGCATAGAATTGCGGCCGTGTTGATGGCTTTTACTGCCTTAGCCGCATGTGAGAAGGATCCTGCTGGGGACAATGGCACCGAGCAGGATGGCGACGGGAACACCCTGGAGGTCGGAGTGGACCTTGGCTTAACCGTGCGTTGGGCCGATCACAATGTCGGAGCGACGGCCCCGGAGGAGGCCGGCAATCTGTACGGCTGGGGCGAAACACATACCAAGGACGACTACTGCTGGGATAAATACAGCTGGGCGACCAATATGATGATGACCAAGTACAACACCTCGTCCGGCTACGGCAGCGTCATTGACAATAAAACCACGCTGGAGTCCGCCGATGACGTTGCGACCGTGGAGATGGGAGAACAGTGGCGCATGCCCACCAAAGAAGATTTTGCTGAATTGATCAGCGGTTGCACCTGGACTTGGGTTGACGAAGGCACAAAGAAAGGTTACACCATCACGAGCAAGGTCAATTCCAACAGCATCTTCCTTCCGGCTGCCGGCATGCAAAACGGCAAACAACCCCAGGATGTGGGCACCAGCGGCCTGTATTGGTCATCCACACTGGACACCGGATCACCCAACAGCGCGGCGCGTATCCTTTTCTACTCGAATAATTTAATATTCACCGGCTCAGACAGCCGTTACTACGGAGCGAGTATCCGCGCCGTCGCGGTGAAAAAAGGAAGCGGAACGGCGCAAAGCCAGTAAAATAAAAGACGGCCTCACCGGTCGTCTTTTTTTTGTGCCCAGAGCGGGAACACTAACCATTTTATTGTAAATAATTGACAATAAATCTGTTAATGGTTTGTAAAAATGATTTACTGAAACTATACTGAAACATTTCTGTCAGTTAGTGTCTTTCTATGTCTGGATGATGAGTGTCGATTATTCAGGCATAGAGCGAAAAAATATAGCCTATAACGACTTCATTGTCGCCTGCGACGGTGGCGGAATCATCTTTTGTGCATGAGACGAATGCAATTACTTCTTCTCCAGAACAAAAGTGTCCCTGTTGATCCTTATGGTAAGAGTGGTCTTGGTCAGCACGACGTTCTTCCACCTGGAAATGTACCAATCAGAACCTTCGGCAGTATCACTTTCTACGCCGCTTTCGATGATGGACTGAGGAGTTACATACCATTGGACCGCCTCCATGGTCTCCTCATTGTAATCATAGTAAGTATTTCCACCTAAAGAGTAGTCGGGATTCATTTTCTGGAAGTATGACGCAAACTGCTCTTTGGGCGTGAGGATGAGGACCCCGTCGGCATAGGCCCAGGTGCCCTTTTCCTTATTACCCACGGTCTTTAAGCCCTGCACCTCATCGAGGGTCGATCCTGCCGTCTGGTGGGTATGCCATGTGGTGTAGTTTTTCCCATCGAACTGGATGCGCCACCTCTGGGGATAGCCCTGGGCGAAATCGTGCTCTACGCCGCCCTCCCAGGTGCCCTTAAGGTTGGCTTCGTTTACTTCGATGGTATCATCTTCGGGTTCGTCCTGCCCGGTTTTTTCGCAGGAAGAAATGGCCAGCAGAGCAAGGGTGACCACTAATAGTGCAATTAATCTTTTCATGACTTATCCTTTGTTTTTCACAAAGTTATAAATAATTC
>CAMHTE010000069.1 GCA_946187975.1 uncultured Bacteroidales bacterium
AGCGCGAGAAACAGGTGATGGAAACCATCGACAAAGACTACGCACAAATGGTCCCGGAAGTGGAGAAGGACCTGCTGCGATATGACCTGGAAGCCTATTACGAGCATGTGGACAGCAAGTACTGGGGACCTTTCCAGAAAGAACTCAAGGAGCGCTTCGGCAGCGATTACGACGCTCTCCTCGCCTATCTGTGGACCGACTCGAAACTCAAGGCCGACGACAGGCTGACCCGCTTCTTCAACGACGTGGACATAGTCCGCTTCAACAAGGAAATCGATTCCCTGACAGGGGACGGAAAGGATGCCAAGGCACTTTCGGCGGAATATACCCGTACCCTCTGGGCTCTTCGCGAAGCGGCCGGCATTCCCCAGTATCCCGACGCGAATTCCACCATGCGCCTCACTTACGGCACCGTGCGCGGTTATTCCCCCAAGGACGGTATCAGCGGCCTCTGGCAGAGCACCCATACCGGAATCCTGGAAAAAGCCAATCCCGACGATTACGACTTTGCGCTCAAGCCCGAATGGGAGAAGCTGCTCCGTGCAGAAAAAACTCCCATACCGGCCAACTTCCTGACCGACAATGATATAACAGGCGGAAATTCAGGCAGCCCCGTGCTCAATGCAAAGGGCGAACTGATAGGACTTGCCTTCGACGGGAACAAGGAATCGCTGGCATCGGACTTCTCCTTCACCGACGACTACAACCGCTGCGTATGCGTCGACATACGCTTCGTGCTATGGACGCTCGAGCATTACGCCGGAATGAAGGATATACTCGCTGAGCTGAATCAATAGGCCTTCCTCTGCCTGAAGCAGCGGATGACGTTCTTCATGAGCATTGCGATGGTCATGGGGCCGACTCCGCCGGGCACGGGTGTGATCCACGAAGCGACGGGCTGGCAGGAGGCGAAGTCAACGTCACCGCAGAGTTTGCCTTCCGCATTGCGGTTCATACCCACGTCTATTACGACCGCTCCGGGTTTGACCATGTCGCCGGTAACAAGGCCGGCCTTCCCTACCGCAACTACCAGAACATCCGCCTGACGCGTCACTGCGCCCAGGTCGGCTGTGCGTGAATGTGCTATTGTAACCGTCGCGTTGCGGTCCAGAAGCAGCTTGGCGACGGGCTTGCCAACTATATTGCTGCGGCCGACCACCACGGCGTGCTTTCCCGCAAGCTGGCAGCCGGTGCTGTCGATAAGGTGCATAATGCCGGCGGGAGTGCAGGGATCTATGCGGTCCTTACCCAGCCAGAGGCCGGCTACGTTAGATGCGTGGAAACCGTCGACGTCCTTTTCCGGAGCGATGGCGTCTATCACCTTTTCTTCGTTTATATGCTTCGGCAGTGGCAGCTGAACCAGGATTCCGTCCACGGAGGCATCCTCGTTCAGGCTTTTAATCTTCTGCAGGAACTCGGCCTCGGGGGTCGATTCGGGAAGGGCTATCAGGCGCGATTCCATCCCGGTATATTCCGCGGCCTTCACCTTATTGCGGACATACACCTGGCTGGCAGGGTTCTCCCCCACTATTATTACGCAAAGGCAGGGCTTGCGGCCGTACTTCGCTTCCAGTTCCGCAACCTCGGCGCGGACCTCATCCTTGATGGCCAGACTGATGGCCTTTCCGTCTAATATCTTTCCCATAATCATTCAAAAGCGCAGTGCGCTATATCGTTCCTGTAAAACAGGTTCTCACATTTTATCTTCCGGACCTCTTCATATACCCTGGCACGGGCGTCTGCAAGGTCCGAACCTCCCGATACCACCATCAGCACGCGTCCTCCGGCGGTTACCGGAACATTATCGCGCAAGGCGGTACCCATGTGGTACACCCTGGCTTTCAACTCGTCCAGGCCCTCTATCACGAAGCCCTTGTCGTACTTGCCGGGATAGCCTTTGGATGCCAGTACCACGCCCAGCGTCACGCCCTCGTACCAGCGGGGTTCCTCCGCGGGAACTCCCGACGCCACGGCGTCAAAGATATCAAAAATATCACTTTCCAGCAAAGGCAGCACCACCTCGGTCTCGGGATCGCCGAAACGGGCGTTGAACTCTATCACCTTTATTCCGGAAGGAGTCTTCATCAGGCCTCCGTAAAGCACGCCGCTGAGGGCCACTCCCTCCGCCACCATGGCCGACGCGGCCTTGCACATTATCTCCTTGAAAGCGAACTCCTTGTCCGCCTCCGTAATGAAAGGCAGTCCGGTATATGCGCCCATCCCGCCGGTATTGGGACCCTTGTCGCCGTCGAAGGCGCGCTTGTGGTCCTGCGACAGGGGCATGGGATACACCCTCTCCCCGTCCACGAAGCAGAGGAACGAGAACTCCGGTCCGGTAAGGAAATCCTCAACCACAACCTTCCCCTCTCCGAAACTCTTGTCCAGAAGCATGTCCGCCAGGGCCTTGCGTGCCTCGTCGGCGTCCTTGGCTATCACTACCCCCTTGCCGGCGGCCAGCCCGTCGTATTTGAGGACGGCCGGGAAAGGACGCCCGCTGACATAGGCCAGGGCTTCGTCGTAATCGGAAAAACTGCGGTAAGCGGCGGTAGGAATCCCGTACTTCTCCATCAGTTTCTTTGCGAATTCCTTCGAGCTCTCGATGGCGGTAGCGGCCTTCGTATGGCCAAAAATCTTGAGTCCGGCGGCGCGGAAGGCATCCACTATGCCCGCGGCAAGGGCAGCCTCGGGACCGACCACCGTCAGATCTACGGAGTTCTCCAGCGCGAAAGCCTTCAGGCCCTCCACGTCGGTATCCTTCAGAGGCACGTTGAACGCCTGCTCCCCTATTCCGGCATTGCCGGGCGCACAGTAGATCTTGGAAACCTTCGATGAACGGCTGAGCGCATCCACTATGGCATGCTCACGGCCGCCACCGCCTATCACCAACACGGTCTTGCCGAGGCAGTTCTCAAGGGTTATCTCTTTGGCCTGCGGCTTAGCATCGAAAGCCGGGAGCACATATACACCACCTAAACTCATAGTAATCAGTGTTTAAAATGACGGACACCGGTGAACAGCATCACTATGCCCAGTTCGTTGGCCTTAGCAATCGCATCGGCGTCGCGTATGCTCCCGCCGGGCTGTACTATGGCGCTGACTCCGTAGTCCGCTGCCAGGGCGACGGTATCGTCGAAAGGCAGGAAGCCGTCGGAAGCGAGGATCATCCCGGACGTGAACCCTGCGGCCTTAGCCTCTTCCAGGGCGATGCGGGCGGATCCCACGCGGTTGGTCTGCCCCGCCCCTATGCCTATGGTATGGCCGTCGCGGACGACTGCTATTGCATTGGATTTCACATGCTTGACTATCTTCCAGCCAAACTCCAGGTCCCTCATCATATCTGCGGTGGGTTTGGCCTCGGTAACGCACATGTCGGGTTCTATCTCCTCAATCTGCGTATCCTGCTGCTGAACCAGCAGACCTCCGGCGACGCCCACATACTGGGGCACGGGAGCTCCGGTGCGCGTCATATCCACCTGGAGCACGCGGAGATTCTTCTTTGCCGACAAGATTTCAAGCGCTTCGGGCGTGTAGGAAGGAGCAATAACTATTTCCAGGAAGATGGGCTTCATGCCCAGGGCCACCTCTGCGGTGAGTTCCCTGTTCACACCAACGATTCCTCCGTAGATGCTGACGGTATCGGCTTCGTACGCAGCCTTCCAGGCCTCCTCGATGGTGGCTCCCACGGCGGCCCCGCAGGGATTCATGTGCTTGAGTGCCAGGCAGAAGGGCTCATCGAAGTCGCGTAGCACGTTCAGGGCCGCGTTAGCGTCCTGTATATTGTTGTAAGACAGTTCCTTACCCTGTATCTGCTTTGCGAATGCCAGGGAGAAAGGTACGGGCTCGGCTTCGGAATAAAACGCCGCGCTCTGATGGGGATTCTCGCCGTAGCGGAGGGCCTGCTTGAAGTCGAATTCCAGGAAGAGTTTCCCGGGCAGGCCGGCCTTCTCGCGCATGTAAGTGGCTATGCAGCTGTCGTATTCCGCAGTATGGGTATATGCCTTTGCGGAAAGTTTCAGGCGGGTTTCGGGAGAGGTGTTTCCGTGCTCGCGGATCTCGGAGAGCACCGTATCGTAATCCGCGGGGTCGCAGACTATGGAGACGTCCCTCCAGTTCTTGGCGGCGCTGCGTACCATCGAAGGGCCGCCAATATCTATGTTCTCGATTGCCTCTTCCAGCGTCACGCCTTCTTTTGCTATAGTCTGGCGGAAGGGATAGAGGTTGACGCAGACGAGGTCGATGGTTTCGATGCCCTGCTCCGCAAGCGTCTGCATATGCGCAGGAACGTCCCTGCGGGCCAATATGCCTCCGTGTACCTTGGGATGGAGGGTTTTCACGCGTCCGTCGAGTATCTCCGGGAAACCGGTGACCTCGCTTATCCCTATGGTCCTAACCCCCTCCTTTTCGAGGAGTTTCTGTGTTCCGCCGGTAGCTATTATCTGCCATCCAAGGGCCTCCAGGCCCTTTACGAACGGCACAAGGCCGGTCTTGTCGCTCACACTTACCAGTGCTCTCATTTTATCAGTTTCGCTATTGTTTCTACGTATAACTTATGTTCTATCGCGTGCCCGAGGCGGTGGGCTTCCTCCGGGTCGTTCCCGTCGTATTCGTAAGCCTTCTGGGCGATAATTCGCCCGCCGTCAAGCTCATTGTTGACGTAGTGTATGGTAACCCCGAGCACCTTCACCCCGTATGCAAGCGCATCTTCCACTGCATGGGCGCCCTTGAATGCGGGCAGAAGCGAAGGATGGATGTTGATTATGCGCCCGTCATAAGCCTTGAGCAGCACATCTCCTATGATGCGCATATACCCCGCCAGGCATACCAGATCCACTTCCCGGGCATCCATCAGGCCGGCTATCTCAGTCTCGAAATCCGCCTTGCACGCATAGTCCTTCGGGTTGAACACGAAGGTCTCTATGCCCCTGCGGGCTGCTTTTTCCACCACGGGCGCCCCGGGCTTGTCGCATACCATCAGCACCACCTGCGCGTCCAGACGCCCGTCCGCGCACGCATCGGCGATAGCCTCGAAGTTGCTTCCCGTCCCGCTTGCAAATACTGCCAGATTCTTCATCGTATTATAACTCCGGGTTTATCGGTTACACGGCCAATGACTGACGCCTTCTCGCCGGCGGCCTCGAGTATGGAAATAGCCCTGGGCGCCTCGGAAGCGTCTAGAACCGCAATCATCCCTATACCCATATTGAAGATATTGAACATCTCGCGGTGCGGCACCCCGCCCCACTTCTCGAGCATGCGGAATACCGGCAGGATCTCCCAGCTGCCCTCCTCTATCTCGAGTCCCTGACCGGGCTGGAGCACCCGGGGAATATTCTCGTCGAAGCCTCCGCCGGTGATATGGCAGATACCGTGCACGTCGCACTCGCGGATGACCTTCAGCATCTGCTTTACATATATCTTGGTGGGGGTCAGCAGAACCTCGCCGAGCTTGCGTCCGCCGAATTCGGGAATCTCGTCGAAATACGACAGGCCAGCGTCGGCAACTATCTTGCGCACCAGCGAAAATCCGTTGGAATGAACGCCGCTGGAGGCAACGCCCACCAGCACGTCTCCGACCTTCACCTTGGAGCCGTCTATCAGCTTGCTCTTCTCTACCACTCCGGTAGTATAGCCGGCGATATCGTACTCACCGTCGGAATACATCCCCGGCATCTCGGCGGTCTCGCCTCCTACAAGGGCGCATCCGGCCTGGCGGCAGCCTTCGGCCACTCCGGCCACTATCGCCTCGACCTTGGCGGGGATATTGTGCCCCAGCGCCACGTAATCCAGGAAGATGAGCGGTTCGGCCCCCTGCGCGAGCACGTCGTTGACGCACATGGCCACGGCGTCTATGCCTATGGTGTCGTGTTTGTCCATCGCGAAGGCTATCTTGAGCTTGGTGCCCACGCCGTCTGTACCGCTCACAAGGACGGGTTCTTTGACTCCGAGGGCGGAGAGATCGAACATCCCCCCGAAGGAGCCTATATTGCCCATCGAGCCCGTACGGGAGGTGGACGCCACATGCTGCTTGATGCGTCTTACAACTTCGTAGCCGGCTTCCAGATTAACTCCGGCGTCTTCGTAAGTCTTGGCCATATCTTAATCGTTCGTTATTGCGTCGTCATAAAGGAGAGTGGGATACTCCCCGGTGAAACATGCCTGGCAGGGATCCGCGCAGCCGAAACAGGAGTCGCGGGTGGACTCGGGGCTGAGATAGCCCAGGGAATCGGCGCAGATTGCCTTGCAGGCTTCTTCCAAAGTGCGGTGCGAGCAAAGCAGTTCCTCGGGAGTCGAAGTGTCCACCCCGTAATGGCAGGTGAAGCGCATCATGGGGCTGGCTATGCGTACATGCACCTCGGCGGCCCCAGCATCGCGGAGCAGCGTCACTATCTTGAGGCAGGTGGTGCCGCGCACGATGGAATCGTCCACCAGCACTATCCTCTTGCCGTTCACTATGCTGCGTACGGCCGTGAGCTTCATCTTTACGCCAAGTTCGCGCATGCTCTGCACGGGCTGGATGAAGGTTCGTCCTACGTATTTGTGCTTTACCAGACCCATCTCGAAGGGTATGCCGCTCTCTTCGCTGTATCCGAAGGCGGCGCTGAGACCGGATTCGGGCACTCCCACCACCATGTCGGCGTCGGCCGGGCACTCCCTGTAGAGGCGCCGTCCGGCTTCCTTGCGGTACATATGCACGTTGCAGCCGTCGATGTCGCTGTCGGGCCTTGCGAAATAGATGTATTCCATTGCGCACATGCGGTGGCGCGAGAAACGGGACCAGCGCACGCTGTGCATACCGGCGGTATCGAAGGATACTATCTCGCCCGGCTCCACGTCGCGTATGAATTCCGCCCCCATTATTCCGAATGCGCAGGACTCGCTGCTCACCACATATCCGTCGTCCAGCTTGCCTATGCAAAGAGGCTTGATGCCGTATTTGTCGCGACAGGCATAGACTCGGCTCCTGGTCATCACTACGAAGGTGAATCCGCCTTCCATCATATTGAGGGCCTTGACTATGCGGTCCATGCGGTCCTCATTGTAGTTCTTCTTGATCAGATGCGCCAGCAATTCGCTGTCGGTATCGGTCTGGAAGATGGTGCCATGCTTCTCGAGATAGTCAGCTATCTGCTTGGAATTCACCATATTACCCTCGCCGGCCACCACGAAGTCACCGCTCTTGTGCCGGAAGAACAGGGGTTCGACATTCTCGGGGCCTCCCTTCGAGGCATTGGCATACTTCACGCTCCCCACTCCCATCGAACCCTTCAACTCCCCGATCTCCCCGTTGGTAAAAACCTCGTTCAGAAGCCCCAGGCCGCGATGACGGTAGGACTTACCCTGCTCGTCGAAAGTCGCGATGCCACCGCCTTCCTGACCGCGGTGCTGCATGTTGTGAAGGCCGTAATAGATATAGGTAGAAGCGTTCTTTACGCCGTAAACTGCAAGTATTCCCATATTATTGAATATCCAGAGTTTCGAGTCTTTCCAAAACTGTCCTGTAAGATGCCACCACGTCGCTCAGATCCAGGCGGAAGCGGTCCTTGTCCAGCCTTTCGCCGGTCGACATATCCCAGAGGCGGCAGGTGTCGGGACTGATTTCGTCCGAGAGGATTAGTTCCCCGTTGTCGGAAGCGTGGCCGAACTCCAGTTTCATGTCCACCAGCTCGATCCCAACGCTCTGGAAAAGGCTTTCCAGAAGGGCGCCGGCCTTGCGCGCAACCGCCATCATTATGTCGATCTCGTCGTAAGTTGCAAGTCCCAGGGCCACTGCGTGATGCTTGTTGATGATAGGGTCCTCGAGTTCGTCGTTGTTGTACTGCAGGTCAACGATAACGTTTCCGGGCTTGAAGCCGTCCTCCACCCCGAGCCTCGTCGCCAGGGTGCCGGCGATGCGCTTGCGCCAGAAAACCTCGATGGGGATTATCTCTATCCTGCGGCAGAGCTGCTCGCGCTCACCCGTCTGCTCCAGGAAGTGGGTGCGCACGCCGTTCTTGTTGAGATAGCCCATCAGGATGGCGGAGATGCGGTTGTCCAGCTCTCCTTTTCCGTCGAAACGGGCGCGCTTGATGTTGTTGTAGGCAAGGGTCACATCCTTGTATCGGAAGATGACCTTATCCGGGTCTTCGGTTGCGAAGATCTGCTTCTCGTTGCCGTCGAAAATCAGTTCTTTCTTTATCATATATTCCGAAAATAATTGACTGCGTTTTCAAATATACCCTGGCGCTTCTCGCCGTAGATGTTCTTGAAGACGTTCTCCTCGTAGCGCTCGCTGTGCCCCATCTTCCCAAGTATGTGTCCGTCCGGACTCACTATTCCTTCGATGCCGAAGCAGGAGCCGTTGGGATTGTCCACATAGCGGAAGGCCACCTGGCCGTTGGCGAAGAGTTCTCTCGCGAGGGCGTCGCTCACCACGAACTTGCCCTCTCCGTGACTGAATGCGATCGAGTGCCTGTCCCCTATCTTGAAGGAAGAAAGCCAGGGAGAATTCACCGTGGCCACTTCGGTCGTGGCGATGAGGGAGATATGCCTGTTGATATCGTTGCGGAAGAGCGTGGGAGAATCCGGAGTGACGCATCCCAGCTTGCCGTAAGGCAGAAGGCCGCTCTTAACGAGCGCCTGGAAGCCGTTGCATATGCCCAGGATGAGGCCTCCCCTTGCCTGAAGGGCGGAAATGGCAGCCGCCACTTTGGCGTTGTTGATTAC
>CAMHTE010000070.1 GCA_946187975.1 uncultured Bacteroidales bacterium
CTGGCCAGCGCATCTTCCGTCCCCGCTGCGACCGCCTCCTCGGAGGCATCCCCCGCGGAGTCTTCTGCCCCCGCCGGTCTTTCCGCCAATCCTGCTGGCAACGCTGCAGAACCTGCACCCGCTGAAACCGCATCTGCAGCTCCCGCAGCCTCCGAAGCATCTCAGGCTGCCGCCGTTTCCGAACCCGAACCGGCCCCTGCATCCGCAGTCGCTCCCGAATCCCGCTCCAATACTCCCGACCCTTTGGCCCTGCTCGCTTACGAAGACAGTCGCAAGTCTGCCCGCAGGCCTCTGTCCGTTGTGTTCGGTGGTGGTGTTGAGGGTAACAGCACCCAGAACGCTTCTCGCCGCCTGGGCGCTTCGGGCAACTACCTCCAGGACGGCATAACGGAAACGAGCGAGTCCACTTACGGTGTCCCCGTTACCTTCGGAGTTGGCGTGCGCATGCCTTTGGGCGGCCGCTGTTCCATAGGTGCCGGACTCGACTATTCCCTGCTCACCCGTTCCTTCCAGGCCAATTACACCGCTCCCGGCGGAGTCGTGGCGAGCGAAGTCCATCACGCCGTGCAGTACCTGGGAATCCCGGTCAACCTTTATTGCAACATACTTAACACCGACGATATACACTTCTATTCTCACGCAGGAGCGGAGGCGGAGTATCCTCTGGCCAACCGTTATCGCGTGATGGCTACCGGAGATGTCCTTTCAACGAAGGTCTCCTCGCTGCAGTGGTCGGTGGGAGCCGGTCTGGGAGTTGAGTTCCGCGTCGCCAAGCGTCTCGGCCTCTACATCGACCCCAGTGCGCAGTACTACTTCAACTGCGACCAGCCAAAGAGCATAAGGACGGAAAAACCTTTCCAGATCGTGTTCCACGCAGGATTACGTTTCGACCTCTAGTTTTTTTCGTTCGAAAACATAAAAATAATTAATTGTACCCCCGTGTTTGCCGCACGGGGGTACATTTTTTATGCTTCCTTTGCATCAAAAACCGAAACTATGAAAAACTTCATCCTTCTCGCGGCAGCCGTGCCGCTCCTCCTGTGCTCGTGCAGCAAAAACAACTCCCTGTCCGGACTCGGACACAGGACACAGCCAAAGACTCCGGAGCCCGTTCGCGACACTTCTGTCTACGTCTCGGCCGTCATCGTGCCGGACGAATACGACTGGCACCGGGACACTGCCTGCGGAGCCGCTTCGTGCTCGCTCGTACTGATAAAGGACGGAGTCCCCTGTCTCTCCATCCCGACGGGAGCGGCGGCGGAGGTCAGCACCGACCCGGACACCCATCATCTCCTCGGAGGGCATCTTTATACCGAGTTCTCAACCAGCAGCGAGACCGTCATCCGTTGCGACGGGCACGAACTCCTCCGTTATCCCGGCAGGGAGGTTCTGATGGGGTTGCTTGTGGACAGCACCGGTGTTTACACCCTCGGGCGTAACCGCGATTCCGACGGATTCTGCTTCCGACGCAACGGGGAAAGCCTGCTGCGGCAGGATACGGGACTGGTTTTCGGGGATTTCTCCAGATCGTCTTACGGCAGGACGGGCGCACTTTACAGGGACGGCGGGGCAGTGTGTTTCTGCTTCCGAAATTCAAGCTCCTGCTACGTGGTTAGGGATGGCATCCCTTCTCCGGTGAGTTTGGATTTCTCTGCGTCCAGGGTGGTGGACATGCACTTTTACGATTCCGAGGCTTACGCCATGGCCGACTTGCAGTTCACTATAATAGCCCGTGGCCCGAACGGCAGCATGAACTTATGGTCAACCCCCGCGAACAGGGATCTTGAGATTTACCGCGGGACGGACTGTGTATGGTGGCACGGGAGCTATTCTGCTTCCGGTGGCGGTACGATTTGCGGTGAGTTGGGAACCAACAGGAGGATTACTTTTGCCGGCAATAACAATTTCCTGTATCACGACGGGGATTCCATATTCGCCGTAGGAACGGGACAGGGGATGCTGATGGTCCAGGACGATAAGTCGGGAATTATATTCGGCCGCGACTCTACCTACCTGTTTTCGCGCGACTGCGCCGTGAGTTGTGGAAAGGAGCTATACGTATTGGTAAACCCCAAGGAGCATGACGAGACTCCCTATCTGTGGAAAAACGGCGAAGAACAGTTCTTCGTACTGAACGGATTCCTCACTTCGGTAGAAGTGGTCGTCAGTCCTTCCAGCTGATGGTGCGCGATCCGTCCGTTTCGACCGTGATATGCACGCTGAGCGTGTCCTCCGGGAGAAGCTCTTCTATGTTTTCCGGCCATTCGATAAGGCAGAGATATCCGCTGTCGATATAGTCGTAAAAACCTAGGTCGAGGGCTTCGGACAGCTTCTCGATACGGTAGAAGTCGAAGTGGAACAGGGGTTCCCCGCTGCCGCTGCGGTATTCATTGACAATGGCGAAGCTGGGCGAACTCACGGCATCGTCCCTCACCCCCAGTGCGCGGCAGATTGCCGTGATGAAGGTAGTCTTTCCGGCACCCATGGGTGCGTAGAAGGCTATTACCCTGTACTTCGCGGTCGCTGCAAGAAACTGCTCCGCCGCGGCGTCCAGGCAACTCAGATCCCTGACTTTAAGGCTGTGTTCCATCAGGGGGCAAAGTTAAAACAAAAGAAGCAATGTTGATACACATTACAAGTGCCAGATGCGTTGGGATAGACGCCATGCCGGTAACGGTCGAGGTAAATATCGACCGCGGAATAGGCATACATCTGGTGGGACTGGCCGATGCGGCCGTGAAGGAAAGCCTGCTGCGGACGATAACTGCGCTGCAGTCGCTGGGCTACCATATCCCTGGTAAAAAGATAGTCATCAATCTGGCTCCCGCCGATATGCATAAGAAGGGCAGCGGCTACGACCTGCCCATAGCCCTCGGCATAATAGCGGCTTCCGGGCAGAAGGACCTCCCACTGCTGGAACGTTACCTGATACTGGGCGAATTGGGCTTGGACGGGTCGGTGCGCCCGGTTCCCGGAGCCATTCCGGCCGCAGAACTTGCATCCTACATGGAACTGGACGGCTGCATCCTGCCGCTGGAATCCGCGAGGGAGGCTATGCAATTCGGAATGGGTGCGGTTTTCGGGGTGAGCAGCCTGTCCGAAGTCCTGGGTATCCTTGATGGGAGTCTGGAATGTTCTCCTCTCACGGCGGAAGAAGGCAACGACTTTCAGGATACCGGAAACCGGCCCCCGTCTTCGGCACATATGGATTTCGCCGACATAGTGGGCCAGGACGGTGCTAAGCGTGGCGCCGAAATAGCCGCAGCCGGCGATCATAATCTGATTCTCATGGGACCCCCAGGCTCTGGAAAAAGCTCGCTTGCAAGGGCCATTGCAGGGATACTCCCTCCCATGACGCGCGAGGAAGCACTTGTTACCAGTAAGATATATTCCGTTTCGGGGGTTCCCGCCCCGGCCGGAGGACTTGTCAGAGTAAGACCCTTCCGGGCACCTCATTACAGTGCTTCGCTGGCGTCAATAATAGGCGGAGGCAACGGAGATAACGTAGTTCCGGGGGAAATTTCACTTGCTCACGGCGGGGTGCTCTTTCTTGACGAATTCGCATTGCTGCCGAAGGCGGTTGCCGAGGCCCTCCGGGGACCGCTGGAAGACCGCAAGGTAGTTGTGAGCCGTCTGCGCTCCAAGGTGGAGTATCCCTGCTCGTTCATGCTTGTAGCTGCCACGAATCCCTGCCCGTGCGGCTATTACGGCGAGGGCGACCGCTGTACCTGTACGGTGGGGCAGCGCATGGGCTACCTTGCCCGGCTGTCAGGACCATTGATGGATAGGGTGGACCTTCAGGTTCGAATGCGGCCCGTGGCTGCGGCGAGCCTGGTCCATAAGGTAAAAGCCGAACCAAGTTCAGCCGTTGCCGCACGCGTCCTTGCCGCCCGTTCTATACAGAAGAAACGATTCGCCGGAAGCGGCATTTCTACCAATGCGGGAATGGACGTAAAACTGATTGAGCGCTTTTGCCCGCTTTCTGACGAATGTGCGGACCTTTTGGAAAAAATAATCCGCACCAGGGACCTCTCCGCACGCGCGTACTATCGCATAATAAGGGTCGCCCGCACCATCGCGGACCTTGCCGGAACACCAGATATAAAACCGGAGCACATTGCCGAAGCCTCCTCCTATCGCTTCCTTGACAGAAGGAAGGTGGATTAAGTAATATTTTTATAATTATACTTTTTATTATATCTTTGCAATGAAGTGGAGTGAACTTAGACGATTGGCCGAAGAAAGGGGGTGGTATTTGGTCCGGCGTGGAAGGCACGATGTTTATGCTCACGATGGATTTGACTACCGCATAGAACTGGAAAGGCATGGGTCTAAAGAAGTTAAGGAAGGATTATTGTTCAAACTGAAAAAACAAATAGGTTTTTGAGATGAAAACAACGGCATTGATAGAGTTCGGGAGGGACGGATCTTTCGGCATATTCACGCCAGATCTGGAGAGCACCATCATTGGCAATGGAAACAGCGTCGCTGAGGCCAAGGCCGACTTTGAAGAAGGGGCGAAAGAATTGATTTTCTCCTACACAGAAGCAGGAATACCTATCCCGAAAGAACTGCAAAACCTTTCTTTCGACTACCAATACGACATTCCTTCCTTCTTTAATTATTATTCCATGATAAACGCAAGTGGCTTTGCCAGGTTTATAGGAATGAATCCTACTCTACTGCTTCAGTATAAAATGGGGAGAGCATATATCTCCGAAAAGCAGATAAAAAGGATAGAGGAGGGAATACACGAACTTGGGAATATGCTGCTCGCAGCAAAATTCACCGCATAAAGAAAAAAGTCGGGGTAACAGGACTCGAACCTGCGACCCTCTGCTCCCAAAGCAGATGCGCTAGCCAACTGCGCCACACCCCGAAGGATTGCAAAGATACAAAAAGAATCGTACCTTTACACCCCATGATGATAGCAGCGGAAAACATTCACAAGTCTTTCGGCAGTCTTGAGGTGCTGAAGGGAGTCGATTTCAGTGCGAATAAAGGCGAGGTGGTGGCGATTACCGGAGCTTCCGGAGCGGGCAAAACCACCCTGCTCCAAGTGCTTGGCACCCTTTCTTCCCCCGATTCCGGCACTCTGGTAATAGACGGAACATCCGTATCCGGTCTTTCCGCAAAGGAACTGGCGGCATTCCGCTGCAGGCGCATAGGCTTCGTGTTCCAGGCCCATCATCTTCTTCCTGAATTCGACGCAGTGGAAAACGTGATGATTCCGGCGCTGATAGCAGGACGTTCTGCCGCCGATGCGAGGGAAGACGCCAAAGCCCTGCTTTGCGACCTCGGTCTTTCCGGCAGGCTGGACCACAAACCATCGCAGCTCTCCGGAGGCGAGCAGCAGCGCGTTGCCATAGCCCGTGCCGTCATCAACCGTCCCGCCGTCCTATTTGCGGACGAACCAACGGGCAACCTCGACTCCCGCACCAAGGAGGAAATCCATAAGCTCTTCTTCGACCTTCGCGACCGCATTGGTCAGACCACGGTCATCGTAACGCACGATCCCGCCCTCGCGGGTCTTTGCGACCGTGCGATGGTGATGAAGGACGGATTGTTCGTGTAATTCTACTCCCCGGCTATCCAGACGAGTACGTGACGGTCGAAGGTCATGTACTCAAGGTCGAAGTCTTCCTCGTAACCGTCTTTGTGAATGAAGGTGGCTTCCAGCTCGCCTTCTCCCTTGGGACGGAACGAGTCTATCTCGATCTGCTCGGCGAAGTCCACATTGTACTGCGATAGTTTTTTGTAGACGGCTTCCTTGGCGCACCAGTAGATGGCCAGCTGCTCGTTGCGTTTGTCGTCGTCGAGGTCGTCGATTTCGTCCTCGCTGAGAGCCTTCTTTTCTACGGCCGAGAAATCACGGTCGAAGCTTTCGCAGTCTATACCCACGTCGTCGATGTCGTTGAGGATGACTGCGACATATTTGTCGGTATGGGTAATGCTGATGTTAGTGGCGTTGTTTTCGATATAAGGTTTGCCGTTGTCGTGGTGTGAGAGATATACCTTCTCTTCGAACATACAATCGAGAAGCGCACGTACGGCCAGCTTCTGCTTGCGCAGAGATTCGCTTTTTATGAATGAGATTTCTTCCAGTTCGTCACTGGGGATGGATGATAGAGCCCTGAGCTCCGCCTCGGTTTCCGTAATCTGCCAGACGCCCAATCGCGAGTGCGCGTCGTCATCGAGGTCTTTTGTAAGAAATAGAGCCATAAATTGTTATAACGTTGCAAATATAAGCAATTTTTGGATTATAATGCGCAAAGGGCTATATTTGGCAAAATATGCTGAATATGAGAAAATTCTTTACAATTCTGGCAGCGGCTGCAGTTTTCGCATCCTGCGATGCCATAGAGGGTGATTCCGACAATCCCGGAAAAGACAGCCCGCAGATTTTCTTTGTAGGCAACGAGGACAGTTACAGCCTGTCGTGCGACAAGGACACCGCCCGTTTCACCGTTTTTGCCGTTGAAGGAGACAACCTGGCTGAGTGGTCGGCCAGTTCCGACGCCGACTGGATTACCGTCGTTCCCTCCGGGAGCACTGACCGGGAAGATATTGAAATCCGTGCCGCCGCCAATCCTGAAGGGAAAGTACGCAGCGCGAAGGTTACATTCAAGGCCGGGAACAGCAAAAAGACGATATCGGTCGAGCAGAGCCTGAATGCCGGAGCCATGCCCGCGGAGAGCTGGTATTCTGCCAGGTATCAGGACCGCACCGACCGTGAGCTGGCCGGCCTCCGCGGACCTGTCAAGTCGATATTCGAGAACCAGTACAGCACTTACTACAAGTATTATTACGACGAGGCAGGACACCTGATCAAGGAGGAATACCATAATCTTGACAGGAATTCCGTCGAAGTAATCTGGGAACATGAATACGATTCCGAGGGGCACAGGATAAGGTCGCATTATGACTCCGAAGGCTCCCCCGTGCGCGTAATTACCTATGAATATGCCAACAAGGGCAAATATGTGGCTACCGATCCTTCCTCCTGGGTACAGACGCTTTATACCAGCGGCATGGGTTTCCCCCTTTCGGTATGGAAGGACCTCTCGGCAATCCATTACGTCGACGACACCCTCCTTTATTACGAGAAGCAGGATTATACCTATGAGTTCGGTACGGACGGCAACCTGACCATAACCACGAGCTGCCAGGTCGGGCGCGACGGCACACCGGAAGTGTCTTCATACGTGGTCGTTTATGACGGAGAGTACCCTGCCTCCAACGCCGATTACAGGGTAACGGCTACCTTCGCGTCCAACGGCATGCCTCTTACTTACTCCGAAGGCGGCGGTTCCCGGACCTTCAGCTTCGAGCCAAACGACAAGGTGCTGGTAACTAAGGAGATGCACGATTCCAATCCTGGAGGATACGTAAGCACTTACTGGGCAGAGTATCTTTACAACTCCAACATGGACATGGTCCAGTACAAGCGCGCCCACTACGCGGCTGACCTGGTTTACTATGATATCTTCAGCAAATACTGGTACGATTCGTACGGAAACTGGGTCCGCAGGGAGGGCACCGAACAGGCCGCGATGCAACACGACCAGATTTGGGATGCCCGCGAAGGAAGGACGATAGAGTACTACCGATAGACATTTTTTGCTATCTTTGCACCATTATGAAATACCTCACTAACGAAAAGCTTGTCATCGTGGGAGCCGGTGGAATGATAGGCTCCAACATGGCCCAGTCCGCACTTATGCTCGGACTTACCCCCAATCTCTGCCTTTACGACATTTATGAACCCGGACTCAAGGGAGTCCTTGCCGAAATCGACCACTGCGCGTTCGAAGGTGCGAACGTTACCGCAACCATCGATCCCAAGGAGGCCTTTACCGGCGCAAAGTATATCATTTCGTCCGGCGGCGCCCCCCGCAAGGAGGGTATGACCCGCGAGGATCTTTTGAAGGGCAACTGCCAGATTGCCGCCGAATTCGGTGACAACATCCGCAAGTACTGCCCCGA
>CAMHTE010000071.1 GCA_946187975.1 uncultured Bacteroidales bacterium
CAGTGCAAGGGCAGCGTGCTCATCCATCAGAAGATGTTCGAGAGCCGCCTGTTCTTCGTCGATAAGCTTATTGATATGGGTGCCCAGATTATCCTCTGCGATCCCCACCGCGCCGTAGTCATAGGCCACGACCATAAGTTCCAGCTCCGCGCCGGACGCATGACTTCGCCCGATATCCGTGCCGGTATTGCCATGCTGCTTGCAGCCATGAGTGCCAAGGGCATTTCCGAAATCAACAACATAGAGCAGATCGACCGCGGTTACGAGGATATCGACCTCCGTCTCAACGCCCTCGGAGCGAACATCACTAGGAAATAGCAGGCACGGTCCCGTCCGACTATGGATTACTCCCGTTTCTTTTCCGATGACGTACCTTCGTTCATGCGGTCTCCCGTGAGGGAGATATTCCGCAAGGTTGACCTCGCGTCGATTTATTCGTTCGCAGGGGGGTACCCCGATGCAGCCACCTTCCCTGTCGGGGAGATGGAGTCGCTGACGCGGAAGGTTATGGAGAAGTACGGGGCTCGCGCCCTCCAGTACGGAGCCACCCAGGGGGTGACGGAGTTGAGGGAAGCCATTTCCCACTGGTACGGCCCCCGTCTGACGGGCGGAAATCTACCTCTCGAAAACATCCAGATAACGACTTCCAGCCAGCAGGGAATAGATATTTGCGCCCGCGTTTTCCTGAATCCGGGGGATGTGATTTATACCACTAACCCGGCATATCTGGGGGCGATTCAATCATTCAAGGCATACAGGGCGGATATCCGGCCCCTCCCTCTGTTTGCGTCCGGGGATGGACATGTCCATCAAGACCAGCTACCCGGCAAGGCGAAGTTAATCTACGTCGTGCCGGATTTCTGCAATCCGTCCGGAATTACCCTGACGCTGGAAGAGAGGAAGGCGCTGGTGGACTTCGCCCGTAAGGAAGACCTTCTGATAATCGAGGACAGTCCCTACCGCGAACTCCGGTACGAAGGTGTGCCAGTTCCGACCATTTATTCGCTGGCTCCGGAGCGTACGCTGCATCTTGGCAGCTTCTCCAAAGTCTTTGCGCCGGGATTCCGTCTGGGGTGGATGATTGCCGAGCCTCAACTGCTGGAGCAGATCTTCGTCTGCAAGCAGGCGCTCGACCTCTGCCCGCCTGTTTTCGACCAGTATCTGGCTTTGGAATTCCTCTCGAGCGGAGCCCTGGACCGCAATCTTGCGCGGAGTCTGGAGTTATACCGCACCAAACGCGACCATCTGCTCGCGCTATTGCAAAAGTATATGCCCGAAGGGGTGAGCTGGACTCATCCCGAAGGAGGTCTCTTCGTTTGGGTGACCCTTCCGCAGGAGGTGGACACCGTTGCGATGTACGACGAGGCGCTCTCCGCCGGGGTGGCCTACGTGGCCGGTTCCTTCTTCTATCTCGACGGCAGCCATCGCAATACCATGCGCCTGAATTTCTCCTTCCTGGACAAGGACCGCATGGAAGAGGGGGTGCGCCGTCTTTCCCATATAATTGCTAAACAGATAGGGTAGATGGAGATGGGCAGGGAAATGTATCTGATGTCCGGAGCCGGGAACAACTTCGTGATGGTTGACGGCCGGGCGATGCCGGAAGAAGAGCTCGCTGCTCTGCGGCGTCCGGAACACATACGCGCACTTTGCTCTAAGTATGGCACTGACGGATTGATAATCCTGGTGCAATCTGGTATCGAGACCGGAGGAGACCGCCTTTCCTCCGGCGAGGCCTCCGGCTCGAAAGGCCCGGATTTCCGTATGGAATTCTACAATCCCGACGGCAGCGGCGGAATGATGTGCGGTAACGGCGGAAGGTGCATAGTGGCATTTGCGGACCATCTGGGCCTTATACCTAAGGATGGCAGTTGCCTCTTCCTTGCTCCCGACGGACTTCATAAGGCGGAAATATTGCAAAGACCCGACAGGGCCGGTAGTGCATGGACGGTGAGACTGGAGATGAAGGATGTAGAAGGGGTTGAATCCGTGAAGGGAGGCCTCTTCCTGAATACCGGCACCCGCCATTTCGTAAAGTTCGTCCCGGACGTTGAGGCAGTGGATGTGGAGAAGGAAGGCGCCGTGATACGCAACGATGCGGCGTTCGCGCCCGAAGGCACCAATGTCAACTTCGTGCAGGTTTGCGACGGATTTCTCAAGATACGCACCTTCGAGAAGGGGGTTGAGGGAGAAACCCTTGCCTGCGGAACCGGCATCACGGCGAGCGCCATAGCAGCTTTTTATGCCGGAAAGGGAGGGAAAAAGAGCGCCGATGGCCGGGTGGTATGCCGCATGCGGGCCCGTCGCGACGAGCTATCGGTAGATTTCGTGCCGTGTCCGGAACCGGGCAGTTTCCGGGAGATCCATCTTACCGGACCGGCGGTATTCGAATAGAACACTAAAACTGAATATATGTTTGCTTCGCTTCTTCTGGCTGCTGCAGTAGCAGCGGCCCCCAATGCCAAGTCGAGTGCTCCCCAGCTGAGGGAAGACAATATTCCCGAGGTGGTGGCAGCCATGACTCCCGAGGAAAAGTGCGCGCTGCTGATAGGTGGCCGATCAAAGGCTTTCAACGGAATCGGGCATACCGATGTCGGAGTCCCCGGAGCAGCGGGAACGGTCAACAGCATCCCCCGACTGGGAATACCGTCGATTATTCTGGCGGACGGCCCTGCCGGCCTCCGTATAAATCCTACCCGCGAAGGTGATTCCCGGACTTTTTACTGCACAGGTTTCCCCGTGGGTACGATGCTTTCTTCCACCTGGAATCCGGAACTGGTAGAGGAAGCGGGCCGCTGCATAGGCAACGAGGTGCTGGAATACGGAGTGGACATACTTCTCGCCCCGGGGGCCAATATCCATCGCAACCCTCTCTGTGGACGCAACTTCGAGTATTATTCCGAGGATCCGCTTCTCTCCGGCACCACTGCCGCCGCATACATTTCCGGCATCCAATCGAACGGAGTTGGCACCTCCATCAAGCATTTTGCGCTGAATAACCAGGAACTCAACCGTCTGGCCAATGATGCGCTGGTGTCCGAACGGGCGATGCGTGAGATTTACCTCCGCAACTTCGAGATAGCCATACGCAAGGGCAAGCCCTGGACCATAATGACTTCCTATAATTACATAAACGGGGAGCATGCGTCCGAGAGCAGGCGTATCCTTACGGACATCCTGCGTGGTGAATGGGGATTTGATGGAACCGTTATGACTGACTGGGGCGGTGGATACGACACCCCGGCGCAGATCCATGCAGGCAACGACATGGTACAGCCCGGTCAGGACTGGCGCTACAACGAGCTCTTGGCTGCGGTGCGTGACGGGTCGCTCCCCATGGAAGACCTCGACAATTCCGTAACAAGGGTCCTGGAACTCATTGTAAAATGCCCGAAATTCCGGGGGTATGAGCCCTCGAATGCACCCGACCTGGCCGCTCATGCCAAAGTCTGCAAGCAGGTGGCCGATGAGGGTGTCGTTTTACTGAAGAATAAGGGAGAAATGCTGCCCGTACCCGCAGAAAAGAAGGTGGCGCTGTTCGGAGTTACCTCCTATAGTTTCATCGCCGGAGGCACGGGCTCGGGTAATGTAAACCGTCCCTATGTGGTGGACCTTAAAGAGGGCCTGGTCAATGCCGGATATACCCTTGACGCGGGTGTAGACGCCTTCTACTCCGAATATATGGCCGACGAGGCCGAGCGCTGCGCCCGTATCACCGGAAAGAATCCATGGTTCATCGACGAGGAGCGTGCCATCGAGGTAGTGCCTGAGGATGTGATAGCGCAGGCCTCCGGCGATGCCGACGTGGCTTTCGTTACGATAGGACGTGTTTTCGGCGAGGGCAAGGACCGCGACTACTGGCACAGCTACCTGCTTTCGCGCGACGAGGTCCGGCTGCTGGAAAAGGTGTCGGAGGCTTTCCATGCAAAAGGTAAGAAGATGGCCGTTATCCTGAATATCGGAGGACTTGTGGAGATGCACTCGTGGAAGAATCTTGCCGATGCCATACTCATATGCTGGCAGCCTGGTCAGGAAGGAGGGAATACCGTAGCTTCCGTACTCAGTGGCGAGGTTAATCCCAGCGGACGCCTTCCAATGACGGCCAGCAAGTCGTACGACCGCGAACCCTCGGCCGGCAACTTCCCCCTTATCAATGCCGACAAACCCTTCAATTATTCTTTCTACCGTCAGCTGAAGGACAGGCGCCCGCACGTGGTGAAGGATATCGATTACACCCTTTACGAGGAAGATATCTACGTGGGTTACAGGCATTTCTGCACCTTCGACCGGAAGGGGGTCGAGTATCCGTTCGGATACGGTCTCAGTTACACCACTTTTGCGTGGTCGAAGATGAAAGTAGCGGCCGCCGAAGGCGGATGGACGGTGAAAGTGAAGGTTACGAACAAAGGGAAGGTTGCTGGGAAGGATGTAGTGCAACTATATGTCAAGGCTCCGCGCAGGGGCCTGCCCAAGCCCGAGAGGGAGCTGCGGGCCTATGCCAAGACTCCTCTGCTCGCCCCCGGCGAAAGCTGCGAGGTGGAGATGTTCGTCCCTGCTGAGTATCTGGCTTCCTACGACGCCGATGCCTCGGCATGGGTAACGGAAAAGGGTCGTTATACCTTTATCGCCGCCCGGAACGCTGCAGACAAGGGATTACGCCGCGGCATACGTGTGAAGTCGTCAAAGAAATAGTATATTTGCGTTATGATGCAGGTGCTTAAATTCGGCGGCAGCTCGGTAGCGAACGCCACAAACATATCCCGCGTGCTGGACATCGTGGAGAAGGCGGCCCGAAAGGGTCGTGTGGTGCTTGTGTGCTCGGCCATATCCGGCTGCACCGACACCCTGCTTTCGATAGCGTCCACGGCACGCGGCTCCGCCGAACGTCAGGTTATGTTGGAAGCCCTGCGCGCCAAACACTTCGACATAGTCCGCAGGCTGTTTACCGGAGAGGAGAGGACGGCGGCCGAGGAGGCTCTGGCTGTTCTTTTCGACAAGCTGGCCGGGGCCCCCGAAGACGAAATGGTTACCTTCGGAGAGCTCTTCTCAACAACGATCATAGCCCGCAAGCTTGCCTGTGAGGGCCTCCGCACCAAGTGGCTGGATTCCCGCATCCTCGTAATCAAGGACAACGACGCACTGACGTACAACAATATCTCCGCCGCTGTCGCCCTCGAACCGGGGGTGCAGGTGTTTGTGGCTCCCGGCTTCATCGCCAGCGAATACGACGGAAAAGTTACCACCCTTGGCCGCGGAGGATCGGACTTCAGCGCCTCGCTCTTCGCCGCCGCCGTGAAGGCCGACAGGCTGGAGATATGGACCGACGTCCCCGGCATAATGACCGCCAACCCCAAGACGGTCCCGGCAGCGCGTACCATAGGCGAAATGTCGTACCAGGCGGCCCTCGACATGGCCAGCCACGGGGCCAAGGTGCTTTATGCGCCTGCGGTCCGTCCTGCCATGGAGGCCGGAATCGACATACACATACTCAACACCTTCGAACCCGAAAATCCGGGCACTACCGTCAGCGCTCCAATGGCTGGAAAACCTTCCGCCTGGGCCGGGGTCACGTCGACCGGCGACCCGGTTCACGGTGAATCGCTGATATGCCTGGTAAGCGACGGCCCTGTTCACGGCGAATCTGCCTGCGCCAGGGTCGGTGACTGTCTCAAAAAGGGGGGCATAGCTGCGCTGAGCCTGTCTTCGGACGGTACCAACGTGTATGTGGCAGTGCGGGACAACGTAGCCGACGCTGCGCTGGAAGCCATACATCGCGAGTTCTTCGAGGAAGCCAGGGCCAGCGTGGTCAACCTCTTCATAGCCGGATTCGGTGCGGTAGGCCGGGCCTTCGTGCAGATGCTTTCCGATACGTCCTCGCATATTGCCGAGACTTCCGGCCGCGTGTTGAGGATAGCCGGCATAAGCAACAGCCGCAAATGCCTCATCGACCTTGCCGGAATCGACCCGGACGGTTTGGAGGGCAGGCTGGATGCCGAAGGAGTTCCCGCTTCTTCCTTCATCCCCGCCGTAATGAGCATGGCTCCGCGCAGGAGCGTCTTCGTGGACCTCACAGACAGCGAGGATATCCACAATTCATTCGTCGGATTGCTCCGCGAGGGACTCAACATAGTATCGTCCAACAGGCGTTCATTCGCCGTGCCTTATGTGGAGTATGCCGCCATGATAGCTGCCGCCCGCGAGAACGGGTGTTTCCTGCGTTACGGCACTACCGTCGGATCGGCCCTGCCGGCTCTCGAAAGCATCGCGCGGAGCGCCAATTCCGGCGACGAAATACTCTCGGTCGAAGCTGTTGTGAGCTGCACCCTCAACAGGATACTCAGTTCCTACGCCCGCTATCCGGGTACTTTCGCTCAAACCGTGCGCAAGGCGCAGGAAGAAGGCCTCACGGAGGCCGACCCCCGCACTGACCTCGAGGGAAGGGATGCCCTTCGCAAGCTTCTGATCCTTGCCCGAGAGGCAGGGGTGCCCCTGGAGGCGGAAGACGTGCAGATAACTTCCGTCCTGGGTCCCGGGTACGACGGGCTTCCGCTGGATGCATTCTACCGTAAGCTGGAAGAGGATGAGGCCCGTTTCCGGGCCGATGAAGATGCCGCCGCGGCCAGCCGTTGCCGCCAGCGATTCGTGGCAACCCTTCGCAAGGACCCTTCCGCCCCGCTCGGATACAGCGCCAGCATCAGTATACGCCGCGTCCCCCGCAATCATCCCGCTTTCCGCATTATGGGAACAGAGAATGCAGTTATAATACGCAGTGCCTTCCATCCTTATCCGCTGCTTATCCAGGGCGCCGGCGAGGGTGCAAAGCAGGCTGCGGGCAGTGTTTTAAACGATATTTTGCTTTAAATATGAAAGTTGCCGTCGTAGGTGCCACCGGACTGGTGGGAACAAGAATGCTTCAGGTCCTCGAAGAGAGGAATTTCCCCGTAACGGAATTGTTTCCGGTAGCTTCGGAGGCGTCCATAGGCCGCAAGGTCCAGTTCGGAGGGAAGGAGTGGAAGGTGGTGAGCGCGGAAGACGCCATCGCCGCAAAGCCCGCCCTTGCACTTTTCAGTGCAGGAGGAGAGGTGTCGCACAGGCTTGCTCCGCTTTTCGCTGAAGTGGGATGCCGCGTCGTGGATAATTCGTCGTTCTGGCGCATGGATCCTTCCAAGAAGCTGGTGGTCCCCGAGATCAACGGCGACGTGCTCACTCCCGACGACTACATTATCGCCAACCCCAACTGCTCCACCATACAGATGGTACTGCCTCTGGATCCCATACATAAAGAGCTTAAAATCAAGCGTATAGTGGTTTCTACTTACCAGAGCGTGACGGGGACCGGTTATAAGGCGATTGCCCAGATGAACAACGAGCGCGCCATGGCCGCCAGCGGTGACGTCAAGCCCTGGGGAGAGTATCCTGCGGTTTATCCTTATCCCATCGACCAGAACATCCTGCCGCATATTGACTCCTTCCTGGATAACGGTTATACCAAGGAAGAGATGAAGATGGTCAACGAGACCTGCAAGATACTCCGCGACGACAGCATAGCCGTTACCGCAACCACCGTGCGCGTGCCGGTGCAAGGCGGTCATTCCGAGAGCATCAACGTCGAAGTGGAGAAGCCCTTCACCGTGGAGCAGATTCGCGAACTGATGGCATCCGAGCCGGGAGTGGTGGTTCAGGATGACCCTGCGCACAACGTCTATCCCATGCCCCTTCACGCCTGGGGCAAGAACGAAGTATTCGTCGGCCGCATCCGCCGCGACTTTACCCTCCCGAATGCCTTCAACTTCTGGTGCGTGAGCGACAACATCCGCAAGGGTGCCGCCACCAACGCCGTCCAGAT
>CAMHTE010000072.1 GCA_946187975.1 uncultured Bacteroidales bacterium
ACAGCTACCACTCTAAAAACTGTATCATGAACAAACAATTCTCAGCCACTTTCGTACTGCTCGCCGTACTCTTTACGGTTTGCCTGATTGCATCCAACCTGCTGGCCACCAAGATTATTTGCCTCGGAGGCGTAAACCTTCCCGGAGCCGTAATCCTATTCCCGATCTCATACATTCTCAATGACAGTTTCACGGAGGTTTGGGGCTACCGCAAGGCCAGGTTCGTCATCTGGACCGCATTTGCAATGAACATTCTGGTAGTGCTGGCCGGGCAGCTTGTGGTATGGCTCCCCGCGGCCGGATTCTGGGACGGGTCCGTACACTTCGACTACGTGTTCGACATGGCCCCGAGGGTGGTGCTCGCATCGCTCCTCGCCTTTCTCGCGGGCTCTACGCTCAATTCGCTGGTACTCAGCAAAATGAAGATTGCGGAAGGTGGCCGCATGTTCGGAATCCGTGCAATAGTTTCGTCGGTGGCCGGCGAACTTCTGGACTCGCTTATCTTCATGCCCCTGGCATTCATAGGCTCCCCCGTCAGGGCACTTGCCGGAATGATGCTGGCACAGGTCAGTTTCAAGGTGCTCTACGAGATTGCCATCCTGCCCGTCACTGCCGCTGTGGTAAAGGGACTCAAAAAGCACGAAGGAGTTGATGCCTTCGACGATGGCATCTCATACAATCCGTTTAGAATCAAAGAATTATAATATGAAACAGACACGCGACAAAGCAGGTTTGAAGGCTCTTGGAAAAGAGAGTCCCATCCGTAAGGAATATGCACCCGAGGTGCTGGAGACCTTCGAGAACCTTCATCCCGGAAACGACTACTGGGTACGCTTCAACTGCCCCGAATTCACCACCCTCTGCCCCATCACCGGACAGCCGGACTTCGCCGAGATACGGATCAGCTACATTCCCGACAAGCGCATGGTCGAGAGCAAGAGCCTTAAGCTTTATCTCTTCAGTTTCCGCAACCACGGCGACTTCCACGAAGACTGCATCAACACCATCATGAAGGACCTGATAGCCCTGATGGATCCGAAGTATATCGAGGTTACCGGATTCTTTACCCCGCGCGGAGGTATAAGTATTTATCCTTACGCCAATTACGGACGTCCGGGTACCAAATACGAAGAACTCGCGCAGCAGCGTTTCGCCACGCACGAGTAGGAAGGGAAATCAGTATTTGAACGAGCTGCCGCCGACGAACTCACGCAAGAGCGAAGTCGGCGGTATTTCGTTGTCGCTGACCGGAGTGAAGTAGTGTATGAACTTCAGCAGCCTGTGCGCCTCCGAATACTCCGGACAGTTCTTGGGGATGCCGGAGAGAATGGGCTCGGCATGGTTGCGCAGAACCGCAAACTCGATCAGATAGGCTGAGTTGAACATCACGTCCGCGTTCTCCTGGAAAGGATAAATCCACTTGTCTTCCGCGGCACGCACCTTCGGCCATTGGCTGATGGTCTCGCGAGCGGTGAACGCCTCCTTGTTGTAGTCGCGTATGATGCGGCGGACCAGGCGGTTGTCGCTGGTGGGGATGCAGTTGTGGTAGTCCAAAGCGATGCCCGTCAGGGTAGAAATGAACACGCGGAACTTGCGTTTGTCCGGAATCATGTCCGTAAGGCCGGGATTCAACGCATGAATGCCTTCCAGAACTATGACCTTGCCGGGACCCAACTTGTATTTGCGGCCGTTGTACTCGCGTTTTCCGGTGGTGAAGTTGTATTCGGGCACCTCCACCTCCTCGCCGTTCAGAATACGCATCAGGTCGCGTTCGAGGGCGGCATGGTCTACTGTGTCGAAGTTGTCGAAGTCGTAACTCCCGTCGGGAAACTTCGGAGTATCCACCCTGTCTACGAAGTAGTCGTCGGTGGAGAAGGTCAGAGGGGTGAGTCCGCAGGCCTTGAGCTGCACGCTGAGGCGCTTGGAGAAGGTGGTCTTACCGGAGCTTGAAGGACCGGTGATAAGAACCAGGCGCACCTTGCTGCGACTACGGTAACGCTTGTATATCTCTTCGGCAATCTGCACTATCTTCTTTTCCTGAAGGGCTTCCGCCACCTGGATAAGGTCGCTGGCGTTGCCTTCGAGGCAGGCGTGGTTGAGATCCCCCACGGTGCGGAGGTTCATTATATTGTTCCAGCGGAGATTCTCCGAGAACATGGCGAAGGTCTTGGGCTGGTCCACGTACGGGGCGACCTTCGTGGGATCGTGCTTGTCAGGGCCCTGCAGGAGCATGCCGCCGTGATACATACGGAGATCCCACACGGAGAGATATCCCGTGGACGGCACCAGACGTCCGTAATAATAATCGGCCTTTTTGCCGAGGGTATAGTAGTCTACGTAAACCTGTCCGCTGGTATCCAGAAGCTTGACTTTGTCGTCGAAACCCTTGGCCCGGAAGATACGTATGGCCTCCTCGGTCTGAACTTCATGACGGTGGAAGGCGACATCCCTCGCCACCAGCTCCTGCATCCTTGCCTTGATCTTGTCCACATCCTTTTGCGTCAGGGGCTTGCCGTCCTCCTTCGAGAGCTCGCAGTAATATCCGTGCGAGATGGGGTGCTCGATGTGAAGGCTGCTCTTGCGGAAAACGTCGCCGGCGGCCTTGCAGAGCAGGAAGAACAGCGAGCGCAGGTACACGCGCATCCCGCTTGCGGAAGTAGCGTCCACGAACTGAACGTCCCGGCTGTTGTAAACCCTGAATTTAAGGCCCTGGGAAACGTTGTTCACCCTGGCGGAAACGATGGGAAAAGGCTTGGGGAAATCGAACTCCGGCAGCATGTCGAGCAGGGTCGTCCCCTCCCTGAAGAATTTGCTGGACCCGGTGTTTTTGCAATAGACTTGAATCATAGTGCAAATTGTAAAGCACAAATATACATAAAAAGAATATTTTTTCTACTTTTGTGCATTGTTTTACCCGTCTTATTTTATGAGGCCCAATGAAGAAATACCTGGCAGTTTGCGCAGCCGCGACGCTGTGCTTCTCTCTTGCGAACGCACAAGAGGCTGAGCCCGGCACAGGTGCCGAGCTTACCGTTGTACCGAGAATCGATTTCGGCGGTTCATTTCCGACCGGCAACGGCGTCTCCCACAAAGGAGACTTCAATCTCGGCAATTCTTCTCTCTACTCCCTTTTCGAGGGCAATCTGACCGACAATCTATCCTTCAGTGTATGCAATCACTGGGGTAGTTTCGCATGGACCGAAGGAAGCTTTGACTCCGAACCCCTGAAAGACCTTTACAAGTACACCTGGCGCAGCGACTGGACCAACTGGTGCGACTGGGCGTACCTCGGCTATGCCGCAGGTGCATTCAATTTCACCCTCGGAAAACAGGTGATGTTCCTTGGGGGGATGGAGTACGAGGATTACGACTACGACTGCCATCTCCCCCTCATGAGTTCGCTGTGGAGCAACTTCGCGCCCTACCAGTGGGGTGCGGCGGCAGGATGGACGAACGACTCGGAGAACACCACCCTGGCCCTGCAGTTAACCACCTCCCCTTACGGCGAAAGGCCTTTTGGCAGCGGACTGTATTCCTATGGCGCAAAGTGGACCGGAGAATACGGCCCCCTCAGCAACATCTGGAGTGTGGCCCACATTGATACCGGGGACGGCTTCTACGACCTTGTGTCGCTCGGTCAGACGGTTTCCGTCAACGACGACCTCGGCTTCACCCTGGACTGGTCCAACGCAGTGTGCGACGAAAATCTCTTCCTCCTGCACGGCCATTCGCTCTATGCATCCGCAAACTGGGCGGCATGCGAAAAGCTTGACCTCAAGGCCAAATGCGGAATGGAGAAGCTCAACGGCTTCAGCGACAAATTCTGGACTGCAGGATGCGCGGCGGAGTGGTTCCCCCTTTCTGAGAGCCGCGACCTTCGCATACATGCCAACCTCGCCTGGCGGGGTGGCGACGGAATCGGTGCGGTTTACGCCACCATCGGTGCGATGTACTACCTCAACCTCCATATAGGAAAGTAAATGGCACAGGACGAAAGGATTATTAACATCGAGCATCTCAGCAAGTCGTTCGGCGACAAAAAAGTGCTCGACGACATCAACCTTTATGTTCGCCGCGGCGAGTTTCTGACACTCCTCGGGCCTTCCGGATGCGGTAAGACCACACTTCTGCGAATGATAGCGGGATTCCTCCAGCCCGACGAAGGCGTCATCACCCTCGACGGACGCAACATCGAAGGCATCCCTCCCCATAAAAGGCCCCTCAATACGGTATTCCAGCGCTACGCCCTCTTCCCGCATCTGGACGTTTACGACAACATAGCCTTCGGGCTCAAGCTCCGCAAGACTCCGGAAGACGAGATCGACAGGCGCATCCGCAAGGTACTGAAGCTCGTGGCCATGTCCGACTACGAAGACCGCGACGTGGAAACCCTCTCCGGAGGCCAGCAGCAGCGCATTGCAATTGCAAGGGCCATAGTCAACCAGCCCAAGGTACTGCTTCTCGACGAACCCCTGGCGGCCCTCGACCTCAAGATGCGCAAGGACATGCAGATTGAGCTCAAGGAGATGCACCGCAAACTCGGGATAACCTTTATATACGTTACCCACGACCAGGAAGAGGCCCTCACCCTGAGCGACACCATCGTCGTTATCAACGAAGGCAAGATACAGCAGGCAGGCACCCCGGCCGACATCTACAACGAGCCCGTCAACAGCTTCGTGGCCGACTTCATAGGCGAGAGCAACATCCTCAACGGCACCATGATACGCGACAAGGAAGTGTCGTTCATAGGCCACGACTTCAAATGCGTGGACAGCGGATTCGGCGAGGACATGCCGGTCGACGTGGTGATACGCCCCGAGGACATATACTTCACCGACAGTGATACCAAGGCCCAGTTTACGGCCACGGTCAAGAGCTGCACCTTCAAGGGAGTTCATTACGAGATGTTCGTGGATACCGACAAGGGTTACGAACTCATGATACAGGACTACGACGCCTACGAGGCCGGCGAAGAGGTCAAACTCTACATAAAGCCCGGCGATATCCAGGTAATGCGCAAGGAACGCACCGAGAACACCTACGAAGGAAGCGTCGTCGCTGACGGAAAGGTTGAGTTCCTGGATACGGAGTTCGAGTGTTCCACCGAGGGATTCGCCCCCGGCGACAAGGTCCTCGTGAGCGTAGCTTTCAAGAAGGTGGACCTCCTGGACCACGACGACGAGGCCGCCACGGTAGGCAACGTTGAGTTCATACTCTACAAGGGCGACCACTACCATCTTACGGTCCGCACCGAGAGCGGCGAAAAGATCTGGGTGGATACCAACGATATCTGGGACAAGAACGACTACGTGGGGATACGCATACTCCCCAAGGATATACGGCTGACTAAGCTTCAGGAAAATGGGTAAGCGTTCGAACTGGGCTCTGCCCTACTTCATCTTCCTGGTACTGTTCGTGGTGCTGCCACTTCTGCTGATAGTTGTTTACGCACTTCAGGACGGCTCCGGGCACTTCACCCTCGCCAACATTGCCAAGTTCTTCTCCGACGGCGACTCCCTCGGCACCTTCGCCCTCTCGATAGAAGTCGCCATAGAGAACACCCTGCTCTGCATATTGATAGGGTATCCGGCGGCGTACATACTCGCCGACAAATCGCTCAACCGCAGCGCCGTAACCGTAGTCCTGTTCATCCTCCCGATGTGGGTCAACGCGCTCATGCGCACGCTTGCAACGGCGGAACTCTTTACCATGGCCGGAATTCAGCTCGGCAAAGGGACACTCCTGTTCGGTATGTGCTACGATTACCTGCCGTTCATGATCTACCCCATCTACAACGTCCTGGACAAGATGGACAAGTCGTATGCAGAAGCGGCACAGGACCTCGGGGCCACTCCCGGAGAGGTTTTCCGGAAGATAACCCTCCCCCTCTCCATGCCCGGCGTGATGAGCGGAGTAATGATGGTGTTCATGCCCACGGTATCCACCTTCGCAATCTCCGAGTTCCTCACCAACAACAAGATAAAACTCTTCGGAACCATCATACAGGAGAACATCAACAACTCCATGTGGAATTACGGCGCAGCGCTGTCGCTGATAATGCTCGTGATAATCGGTATTACAACCGTACTGCAGGGAGACAATAAGCAGGAAGCTATGGGAGGGGCTGTATAATGAAGGCATCCCGCGTTATATCGAAGGCTTACCTCTGGCTGGTGCTGATAATCCTTTACGCACCCATAGCGTTCATAGCCGTGTTCTCGTTCACCGAGGCGAAGAGCCTGGGAAACTGGACGGGATTCTCCACCGCCCTCTACCGCAACCTCTTCACCGGATCGATGCAGAACTCTTCTGCACTGCTTTCGGCCCTCGAAAACACCCTGCTGATAGCTCTGATAGCCTCGCTGGTGGCAACCATGCTCGGCACCGTGGCGGCGATAGGGATCTTCAACCTGAAGGGAAAGAAGAAGGCGACCATGAACTTTCTGAACAACATCCCCATGATCAACCCCGACATCATCACGGGCGTATCGCTGTTCCTGCTCTTCGTGTTCCTGCATATATCCCAGGGCTACACTACGGTAATCCTGGCGCATATTACCTTCTGCACGCCCTACGTGGTACTGAACGTGCTCCCTAAGCTCTCGCAGCTCAACCCCAACATCTACGAGGCGGCACTCGACCTGGGCGCAACGCCTATGCAGGCCTTGCGTAAGGTCCTCGTGCCCGCCCTCCGTCCTGGAATGATCTCGGGCTTCATCCTTTCGTTCACCATGAGCCTGGACGACTTCGCGGTGACCTTCTTCACCCGCGGTACGATAGGACTGGACACCCTTTCCACCTACATCTACGCGGACGCCCGCAAGGGCGGTCTCACCCCGGAACTCAAGCCGTTGATGACCATCATCTTCCTCATCATCCTGGCGGTGCTCCTGATAATCAACATGCGTCAATCAAAATCAAGCGATAAACAATGAAAATCAAACTTCTGGCATTTGCAGCCGCGGTGATAGCCGCAGTATCGTGCAGCGACGACCGCGCACTTTACCTCAAGGTCTACAACTGGTCCGACTACATAGACGAATCCGTACTTCCGGAATTCGAAGAGTGGTATAAAGACCTCACGGGCGAGGAGATAAAGGTGGTTTACCAGACCTTCGACGTCAACGAGACCATGCTCTCCAAGATCGAAAAGGGTCACGAGGACTACGACGTGGTGTGCCCATCCGACTACATCATCGAAAGGATGCTCAACACCGGACTCCTGAGGCCGCTGGACTTCGCGTCCATTCCGGATTCCATCAACTACATAGCCCTCAACAAGTCGCCCTACATCCACGGGGTGTTCTCGGAAATCAATCCTTCCATAGACGCCAACGACTTTTCCGTGGCTTACATGTGGGGCACCACCGGCATACTGTACAACACTGAGCAGGTGCCCGCTGAAGACGCCGCCACATGGGACGTGATACGCAATCCCAAATATGCCGGAAGGATTCTCATCAAGGACGCTCCCCGCGACGTATACGGTCCGGTGCTGATCTATCTGCGCCAGAAGGAGCTCGCCGAAGGTACGGTGACCCTCCAGCAACTCATGCACGATTCCTCCGACGCCAGCATCGCCGACGTGGAGGCCTACCTCAAGCAGGTCAAGGACGGTGTCCTCGGCTGGGAGGCTGACTTCGGCAAGGAGCAGATGACCAAGGAGCGCGGCGTGGTTTCGCTAAACTGGAGCGGCGACGCCGTGTGGGCAATAGAGGAAGCGGCCTCGGTGGGAGTCA
>CAMHTE010000073.1 GCA_946187975.1 uncultured Bacteroidales bacterium
AGCATACCCGCCCGTTTCGGCGGAAGGATCAGTTCGGTGCTGGATGTGACGGGAAAGGAGGGCAACCGTGAGAAGTTGAAAGGCTCGATGAGCCTGGGCCTGCTGACGAGCCGTTTCCATATCGACGGGCCGCTGGTTCCCGGACGCAGGGACAGCCTCGGCGTGCGCGAACCGGCAGGCACTACCTTCTGCATGGGAGGACGTACTGCTTATTCCAACTGGCTCTTGGGTATGCTTCCTGAAAACAGCGCCTACTCCGGAGGATCCGGTGATTTCTCCGACCTGGACTTCTCGATTACCAGCAGGCTGAACGAACACAACAGCGTACGTGCCTGCGCATATTGGTCGGGCGACAAGTTTGCATTCAGCGCCGATACCGTTTTCCGTTACAGCAACCTGAATGCATCGCTGCATTTCAATCATTCGGACGGACCGTCTTCCTATGAAATTGCAGCCGGCATAGACAGGTATTCCAACCGCCTTTCCGACAGGGTAAACGACACGGAGGCGTATACCCTTGGCACCTACATTAATCAGGCATTCCTCCGTGCGGATTACATTAACAGGACTACCGATCATACGCTCGGTTATGGTTTTGAGCTGCTGGGTTATCTCCTGGAAGGCGGACGTCTGCGTCCGTTGGGAGGGGAGTCGCTGGTGATCGCCGATGACATTACCCCCGAAAAGGCTGTCCAGCCCTCTTTTTATCTTGCCGACAGCTGGTCGCCCAGCAGGAATGTTAGCCTCGATGCCGGTGCGCGCGTCTCCTCCTACTTTGGAGGAGGTTCTTCCTACATCGGGCCTGAGTTCCGACTGTCGGGCAAGTATTCCGTTTCGCCCGTGCTGTCGCTCAAGGCGGGGGTGAATACAATGCGCCAGTATATCCACCTTATTTCGAATACGAGCACTATCTCGCCCATGGATACATGGAAGCTGAGCGATGACAGTGTACTGCCTACGACGGGCTGGCAGGCTGCTTCCGGAGCGTACTGGACGGTGGCTGGCGGAAAGGTCGATATCTCTTTGGAGACTTATTACAAGCGCATGCGCAATCATCTTGACTACCGTTCCGGTGCCGTCCTGGTGATGAACCACGAGCTCGCCGACGACCTGGTGCGTACCCGTGGCAAGGCTTATGGCGTTGAGTTCATGGCCCGAAAGAGCGTAGGCAAACTGAACGGATGGATTTCGTACTGCTGGTCGCGTACCTTCCTGCAGGACAGCCAGAACGAGGGCTTGCAGGCAATCAACGGAGGCAAATGGTACAAGGCGTCGTACGATAAGCCGCACGACTTCAAACTGGTTGGCAATTACGCCTTTACACGGCGTTACAGCATATCCGCCAATATCGACTACTCTACGGGTCGGCCGGTTACCCTGCCGGTGGGATCCTTCAAATATGCTGGAGGTTCCCGTCTGGCCTACTCTTCGCGCAACGATTACCGTATTCCGGATTACTTCCGCGTGGATCTTGCAGTCAACATCGATCCCGGCCATTACCTCAAGGCGCTGGCCCACGCCTCGGTTACCATCGGCTGCTACAACGTCACCGGCCGCAAGAACGCCTATTCGGTGTATTACACCACATCGGGCGGAACCGGCGTGCAGGGTTACATGGTGAGCGTTTTCGCCACACAGATTCCGTATATTAACCTGAATCTCCTGTTCTGATGAAAAAACTCCCCGTCATAATTGCCCTGCTTCTGCTTTCTGCATGCATCTATCGCTTCGATCCCGACGTATCGAAGGACAGCGGCCGTATAGTCATCGAGGGCGATATACTGATAGGCGATACCACGGTGGTGAGGGTGTCGCGTCTGCAACCGCTGAAGGCCGTATCGTCGGAGGCCTCGCCGGCTTATACCGCATGGGTTGAGTCCTCGGACGGAAGCAGCATACATCCCTACAGGACATCGAAGGATACCAGCTTCATCGATACTACCACTCCCAGTGCCACGGCGAGTTACCGTCTCTGCGTACTCACTGCCGAAGGCGTGAAGTACGCTTCTTCCTGGCAGAAGGTCCAGCCTGCGCCTACAATAAAGAAAGTATCCTGGGCCCCCACCGGGAACGATCTCGTCCTCAAGGTGGATATGACGGCCGCGGCCGGATCGGGATGCTACCGTTGGGACTACGAAGAAACATGGCAGTATCATGCGCAGTTCCGGCCTCAGTTCGAGCTCAACTACGAGACAGGCACGTACATCGACCATATGAACGAGCCTTACTGGTGGCAGTACTACTGGTGCTGGAAGACACGTCCTTCGTACGAGGCAGGCCTGGCCATCACCAAGACGCTTCAGGGCAAGGCGCTTAAGGACCACGCCTTCCTCCGTATTCCGCTCGACGACATACGTCTCCAGCGTATGTATCGTATTAAACTCAAGGCCAGGGTCATTTCGGAAGAGTGCTACAATTACCTGCACACCCTCGACGAGACTTCCGATAACGCCGGATCCCTGACTTCCCCCAATCCGAGCGAACTGGTGGGCAACATTTTCAATGTCGACGATCCCACCGATTACGCTATAGGCTATATCGAGGCCGCGAGCATTGCCGAAAAGACTTACCATGTCAACAATACATACTACCGCGGTTGGTTGGAAGGCGATGATGCTGAACTCTTTGCTGCGGAAGGACCCAATATAGATATTACCCTGAACGAGTTTTACGATATGGGATACCGGCCCGTCAAGATGATAGCCGACACCGTAAGATGGGGGCAGCTGCGATGTATTGACTGCCGGCTTTCCGGAGGAACTACCACAAAGCCGGCTGACTGGCCGACACACGATTTGTAGGAGCATGAAGAGACTTTTGACCATATTGGCAGTGATTCTCTGCACCCTCGGTGCCAGGGCGGAACGCAGGGTGGTACTCGCCACCGACAAGGCTGTTTATATAGCCGGCGATGTCGTGCTGTGCTCTGTCTGGAGCCTTGAGGACGGTGCCCTATGCGACAGTTCCGCCGTTGCTTATGTGGAACTTGTATCATCCGACGGTCTGGCAGCTACGGGCAAGATAGCCCTCACGGGCGGCAGGGGAGCGGGCGCCATAAGCCTTCCTGCGTCGCTTCCTACCGGAAACTACCGCATATTCGCATACACTTCCGACAGTTCTTCGGCGGAAGCTTCTCTGATCTCCGTCTTCAATACGGGCTCCAAGGCACGGGTGAAAGGGGGAGTGGAGATAGTGCAGAGTACACCTTCGGAAGGGGTGAGTCCCTCCTTTGGAGGAGAAATCAGCATCAGCGCTCCTTTGAACGCGAAGGAGGGGACCCCTTTGAGGATAGTTCTCGGCAACTCAGGAAACAGCGATGCCGAGGTGGCACTATCGGTAATTGAAGACGATTCCGTTCCTTCTCCTTGCGGAAGCATCAGCCTTGCTTTAGACGCAGGAGAGCCCGAATCGGACGGCGAGACCATTTATGCCAGGCTCAACGGACGTGATGCCGCAACGGTGGCTGAGGAGCCAGGGCTCACGGCATTCATCTCGGCTCCCGGTTCGGCTTCGGATTCTTATTCCGGTAAGATAGCGCCCGATGGCAGTATACATTTCAAGACAAACAATATTTACGGGCAGCGCGACCTCGTTTGCGAGATAATGGGGCTTCCTGACTCATGGGACTGCAGTTTCGCTCCGGTTTCGCCTTTCAAGATGCCTGCGGTCGGTTCGGTTCCGGTGCTTGCCATGAGCCCGTCGATACGCCCTGCGCTTGAAGCCCGCAAAGTCTCCCTCAAGGAGAACTGCGCCAAACTCGATACCCTTTACGAATTCCTTCCGCGCAGGGATAACCTGCTTCTGGATGTGCGTGACGCAATTACTTATCATCTGGACGATTACACGCGTTTCCCTACGGTGAAGGACATCATAGTGGAGATTATCCCGAGCCTCGCCGTGCGCAAACACAACGGGCGTCAGGAGATTAAGATAATCCTCGAAGACATACCGTATAAGGGACGTTCGAGCAACGTGCTGGTATTGCTGGACGGGGTACCGGTCGGAAATCACGAGCACATGCTGGCGTTCGATGCGTCGCTTCTCGGCGACGTGCAGGTGTACCCGTTCAACTATGCGCTCGGCAGGACAGTGTTCGCAGGCATAGTCAACTTCGTAACTACTCGTCACGACATGTCCTCGCTTTTCTTCGACAAGAATGTTCGCATCGTGGACTTCCAAGGGTGCTCATACCCAGTGTCCCTTGGGCCCCGGAAACCCGGGAATGCTGGTGCTACGCTGCTTTGGCAGCCATTGCTTAAGATTCCTGCGGGTGGATCGCTGAGTTTTGAGCTCAGCGCTTCCGGCCAGCCCCTGGTTATTACGGCAACCACCGCTTCAGCTGTGTCACGCGCCGTTGTCCAGGTCAAAAAATAGTTATTTCGTATATTTGTTTATATAATTGATAACACTTAGACAGATGAAAAGATTTCTCCTCGTGGTAGCCCTCGGGCTCGCCGGCCTCGCACTCAATGCACAGATAGTACGCAGGCCCATCGTCGTTCCGGACATTCCCGGTTACACCACTCTCAAGGGTGACATGCACATCCATACCGTTTTCTCCGACGGAAAGGTTTGGCCCGTCACACGCGTGGATGAGGCCGTTCTCGAAGGTCTGGATTACATTGCAATCACCGACCATGTGGACGGACGCCATATGAAGATGGTCAATGCCGGCCTCTTCAACTGCGACAGGGACAAGTCGTACCAGATTGCCAAGGACTATGCAAAGGGAACGGGTGTCATAGTCATACATGGCGGCGAGATTACCCGTGGCATGCCTCCTGGACACTGCAACGCCACTTTTATCAAGGATAACGACGCCATAGGCGATGCATCCGATGCGCACGAAAACCACTTCGACGGAATGATGGCCGGACTTAAGGTGGCCCGCGAGCAGGGAGGATTCCTTGTATGGAACCATCCCCACTGGTCCCGTCAGGCCCCCAACAAGACCGAGTGGCACAAAGAGAACGGCGCTATTTATGATGCCGGACTCATGGACGGAATCGAAATCTTCAACCAGTACGACGGATACAGCCCCGAGGCCCATCACTGGGCGGTTGAGAAGAACCTTACAGTAATCAGTGGAACCGACGCCCACTATCTTCTCTCCAACTGGCTCGGCGGTGCTATGCGTCCAGTGAACCTCACCTTCGTTAAGGAGCGCAATACCAAGGGGATACGTGAGGCTCTCGATGCACGGCGCAATGCCGTTTTCGCCGAAGGCAAAGTTTACGGACCCGAAGAACTTCTTCGTCCCCTCGTGGATGCCATCCTGGCGGTTGAAAGCATAAAGACGACCCCCAAGAAAATTACGGTCAAGATCCATAACGGCACATCCATCCCCGTAGTGCTCGAAAAGAGCGGAGGCGAAAAGTACGGCTACACGCGCGTGCTGGAGATTGCTCCCGGTGCCGATTATCCCATAGTCGTCACGCCCGCAGAATACGGTACCGAGTTCACGGAGCCGTCCGTCGACATTACATACAAGGTAACGAACTTCTTTGTGGATGCCGGCGTTCCGCTGGAGTATTCTATCCATGTGGATAGGTAGACGGCTATTCCTCGTTTCTTTCTTCTTCCTTCTTGCACTGGCAGCGTGCAGGAAGGAGGATAGCGGTATACGTTCGCATCCCTCCCCGCCTCCTGCGTCAGACACGCCATACGTAGGGGAAACCCCGGAGAATCCGGACCTTTCCGTACTGGACCTCCCACTGAAGGACGTTCAGGTGCTGACCTCCGGAACATGGCTCAGGAATAACTCGGTAATGCAGTGCTTCGCCCTGCCCGGAGACGGTACCATGTATGCCGTGCAGGTGGCCGCCTCATCTTCCGGCGACAACTACAAACTGAATCTTGTCCACAAGGGTGTCAACTCCAATACGAACAAGCAGTATATGCAACTGGCGTACTTCGGGCATGGTTCCAATATTGTTTACGAGAAGGGGCTGTGGGGAGAAGCATGGATATGGGTGGGTAATTACGGAACCAATACTGCCAAGGACGGGACACTTCACTATACGTCGAACCAGACGGTTGCCCGTATATGCTTCGAGGCGGACAAGGAATTATCTCCGGAAGACGTCACTGAACAGTGGTATCTCCCGGGCGCCCATAACATCCATCCCGCCATTGATGTCGAAAGGAGGCAGATAGCATTCTGGTCCCTGAATCAGGACAACAGTGCGGGTTATTTCCATGTGTACAATCTGGACGAGGTCCTCGCTATTCCCAAGAAGCAAGTTACCCTGACCTATCCCATATTGCGTGGCGTTGCGGGTGAAGCGACCCGCTCATACAGTCCAACAGTCCATAATCTGGCAGATATCACTCCCATCGCTACCATAGTGCTGAATTCTTCCAGCTGGGAAGGATGCGAATACAACTTCGGCACTGGCGGCATCCAGGGTTTCGAATTAAAGGGAGGACGAATCTATCATTACCACGGCTCAGGTAATGACAATACCACGGACAACATAACGCCTGTTACATCTGTAGTAACGGTCTTTGACCTGGACGGTCACGTGGTGGAACAGCATCGGGTGATGGCCGTGGCTGATCCGGCTGCCCTTGCGAAGGCCGGCATCACCGATACTGGCTTTATGGAGTCGGAAGGTATAAAGATTTACGGTGACAAGCTTTACCTGGGTTATGCTACGCGCAAAAGCACGGATAATCGTCGTTACGTTACGATACTTAGTTATCCTCTGAGATCTAAAGGGGAGAATCAGTGATAAGGACTTCTATTGCTATGAAAAGAATAATATTAATTACCGCTGTTGCACTTTTTTTAGCACCGGCTGCCGGCGGATGGGGCCGTCTTGGACATTCTACCATTGCCGAAATAGCCGAGAGGCATCTGACCCCCGAGGCTCGTGCCAATATCGAAAAATATACTCACGGGACGCCTCTGGCCGAATTTGCCAGTTGGATGGACGAGATTGTGGTGACTCCTCCTTATCTGGAAGAATTCAAGGGATGGCACGCATCCGTGTGCACCCCGGACTGCAAGAGCCCGCTGTACGTACGTAAACAGGTCCGAAACTGCCGTGACGGGGTTACCGCGATGGAATTCTTCCGTGAATACCTTAAGGATTACAAAGAGATGCCGGACAGCGTTGTGCTGGAGGCCATAAAGTGCATCGTGCACATAGTGGGGGATTTCCACTGCCCGGCGCACGTCCGTTACACCGACGAAAACAATGGCCTGGGATATCAGGTGATGTTTTTTGGCAAGAGTTGGAAGCTGCACTCCGTGTGGGATAGCGGCATTATCCAGAAGGCCAGCGGTTTAGATTACAGGGGCTACAGGGAGTATGCCGACAGGCTGGATACCTGGAACAAACGCCAGATCCGCAAAGTTACGAAAGGATGGGCCCGCGAATGGTTCGAGGACGTGGCCTCCGATGTACGTCCTACCATCCGCACAATCCCCGAAGGGGCGGAACTGGGGGACGAATATGTAGAAGCCAATATTGGACTTGCCGAACTGGAACTCCGCAAGGCGGCTTATCAGCTGGCCAAGGCGCTGAATACGATTTTTACTTCTTCTCCAGCTTAAAGGTATCCATGTTGATTTTCACCGTGAGGGCATCCTTGGTTAGGGAAATAACCCGCCATTCGAGCTTCTCCATAGTGGAAACGCTGTATTCCGAATACTCTTGCCAGGGATTTGCTTCCATGGTCTCCA
>CAMHTE010000074.1 GCA_946187975.1 uncultured Bacteroidales bacterium
GATATAGTGAATCTACCATTATTACGAGCCTGATAGCATCCATAATATACTTCCTGTTTTACAATTACTTAGGGCCGCAAAGATACGAATAATTTTTTACTTGCTTCGGACTCGAGAAATTGCTAAATTTGTGCATCGCTGAATCACCACCTATGTTGCTCTTAGTACTGAAACTGTTGGGCTCCCTTACAATGTTCCTGTATGGAATGTCGCTGATGAGCGGAGGACTGCAGGAAATGGCCGGCAAACGCATGCGAGTTTTCATGGCCAAAATGACGTCGAACAATATTTCACAGAGCGTTATCGGGGCCAAGAGCGTATGAAGTACAAACTGGTTCTCTTCGATTTGGACGGAACTCTGCTGGATACGGTAGAAGACCTGGGTGCGGCCGTCAATCATGCGATGGCAAAGCGCGGATTCCCCACTCATACGGGCGAAGAGTACAAAAGGATGGTCGGTCATGGGATAAGGGACCTTGTAACTAAGGCACTCCCGGATGATAAAAAGAATGACAACACCCTGATAGATGCCGCTCTTGCCGATTTCAGGGCATTCTATACCAGCCATATTGATGTTTTTACTCGCCCGTACGAAGGCATGACGGAACTGGTTTCAGACCTGCACAAGGCAGGGGTTAGTCTCGCTGTTGCATCCAACAAGTTCCAGGAAGGCACCGAGTATCTGGTAAGTAAGTTCTTTCCCGGAATCCCCTTTGTTGCAATCCTTGGCAACAGGCCGGGATATCCTTTGAAACCCGATCCGAAAATTGTGGGAGAAGTGCTGCGTACGACCGGAATAAAGCCGGAAGATGCCGTGCTTGTGGGAGATTCCCAGTCTGATATGAAGACGGCTGAAAACGGAGGAATTGCAGCAATAGCGGTAACCTGGGGATACCGTCCGATGAGGGATATCCCCGGACTTGTTACTGCAGATACGGCGGAAGAACTCCGCGCCCTGCTATAAACTTACAGGAAAATTAAAATAGGTATCCGGGAACGGTTCGTTAGCCAGCGTGAAGTGCCACCATTCGCTGTCGAGCGGCTTGAATCCGTGACGCAGCATAGCCTCGCGCAGAATCATGCGATTGGCATATTGCTCAGGCGTAATACCCGTATAATCCGGATGGCTTTCCTCTCCGAACCAATCAAAGGGACCACCCATGTCAAGTTCCTTCCCAGTTGCAATGTCGAGGAGAGTTAAATCAACGGTGGAGCCACGTGTGTGGCCGGATTTCTCCATGATAAACTCCAGTTCGAACAGCCGGCTCTTGTCCACATTGGGATAAAAGACCTGGCGCATCAGGGTATCTGCCACGTCAGCAGCCCAGCGGACGAAATGATCAACTGCACGCTGAGGACGATAGGCATCGAATATCTTGAGCCTGTAACCCTGCTTGATTACATCGTCGCTGACCGCTTTTAGGCTATCAGCAGCAATTCGAGTCATCAGGGCTACCGGAGCCAGATAGCCGTCAATGCGTTCGCCGATAAAGTTATAGGTACTGAAATAACGTATCTCAAGAATGGCGTCCGGAACGGCTTCAGTAAGTGAAACGAAGTGCTCGCGTCCCTGCTGGCCGGAGGCCGCTGCAAGCAGCCTGAATTCCTCCCTCGCATCTTCCATCTGAGCTTGGAAAGCGGCACTTGTCTGAAGACGGGTGTATCCTATACTTGCACCCAGGCGTGTGACGTCCACATCGCTCTGCCAATGTGCTCCGGAAATCACCCTGCTCTCACCGCATTCCCAGGCACGGGTAAAGAGGGCTTCGGCGGCTGCGGGATTAATCTCTGCCAGAATCTGGGCTGCTGTCCAGCTGCGCATGGTATGTCCGGAAGGGTAACTCCCCTCTCCGCTGAACTGGGCATCGTCCTCCAGGAAGGGCTTCTCACCGAAATAAACGAAGGGACGGGTGCGGTGATAATACGCCTTTGGGGCCACACGCATCTGGTCGGTTGTCAGCAGGCTGTTTACCAGCAGCTTCCAAATCCGGGGTGTCACCTGCTCGGAAATATTGAGTCCAAATGGAACGCTTAGTTCGGCGAGCAGCGCCTCATAGCTCCAGACTGCATCCCTGCGGGCCTGTTCCGCCCTTTCGGCGTCTTTGCGCTGTTCCTTACCCCATTTATACCTCTTTACATCGTACTTGAATGCCGGGGAACCCTTTGCAGGCGGAGCCGGAAGGCTCTTGATAAGGTCCGGCATCTCTTCTGTGCTGAAATAGGGCTCCTGGGAAAATGAGAACCAGAAGCAGGATAAAAACAGGATGGCGGTAACAGCGAAGCGCTTCATAGACAGCTTATTGGATTTCGAACAGATTGAGGAAACCGGTCATCATGAATACGCTGCGAATCTCCTTGCTGATTCCGCGTACGATGACTTTTCCGCCCTTTTCGGCGGCTGCTTTACGAAGGGTGAGGAAAATCCTGAGACCGGAGCTCGAAATGTAGGAAAGCTCGTTACAGTCAAGGATAATGGTGGAACCGGCATCGGCCGACAGTTCGCTCATCTGAGGAGCTATTTCCTGCGATGCAATGGTATCCAGGCGCCCGATAAAGGCTACGATTACTTCCGAGTTCTCTCGGGAAATCTTTACTTCCATGATATCAAAAGTTTTTATTTAAATACAAAACATTGCTGTCTGCTATCCTCTCGTAACGCACGTAGTCCATTATGTTGCGAACGAGATGAATCCCCAGGCCGCCTATCGGACGGTCTTCCACAGGGGCGTTAATGTCAACTTCCTCTTTGGTTGTGGGGTCGAACGCAGTGCCCTTGTCCGTAAGGGTGAAAGCCAGCGACTTACCTTGAATGGCGGCATCCAGGACAACAAGACCGGTAGTTCCCTCCGGATAGGCATACATTATTACGTTGCTAACGGCCTCTTCCAGTGCCAGGTTCAGGCTGTCACAAAGGGAAGGATCAAGTCCTGCCTCCTTTACAACCTCCTCCACAAAACCCGGAAGCTTTGAAATCTCCGCTATGTCGTTGTTCATGACAAGCCTGCGCGAAGACGGCAGATAATGTATGAACAGGACGGTCAGGTCGTCGCTCTGAGGCGCATCGCCTACAAAGTCTATTACCTGTTTCTTTATATTCTCGAGATGCTCCTTGGAACTCTTCCTGCCCCGGAGCGCTTCGTCCATCCTGCCCTCTCCGAACTGTTCCTGCAGGGCATTTTCGGCTTCGGTAAGACCGTCGGTATAAAGGAAGATGGCGTCGTCGTTTTTAATGGCCACCTCCTGCTCCTGATACTCGAAGCCCATCATTACGCCGAGCGGCATGTTCGGAAGGACGTCCAGCGGCCTGATGGCGTCGGTCAGCAACCTTGGAGGATTATGGCCAGCGTTGCAATAGCGCAGGACACCGCTCTGGAGGTCCAGGACACCGCAGAAGAAGGTCACGAACATGTTGTTCTCGTTCATTGCCGAGAGGTTGTCGTTCATGGCCTTTACGATGCGGCCGGGGCTGTCCGAATTGGCGGACAGGTTGCGGAACGTCGTACGCGTCACAGCCATGACGAGCGAGGCGGGAACACCCTTTCCGCTGACGTCACCTATGCAGAAATAGAGTTTTTCGTCGCGTATGTAGAAGTCATACAGGTCTCCTCCGACTTCTTTGGCCGGAACAATGGTGGCTGCCAGATCCAGGTCGTGCCTTTCCGGGAAAGGAGGGAACATCTTGGGAATCATCGACATCTGGATGCCGCTGGCAATGTGCAACTCTCCCTCGATTCGCTGACGGCGCTGATCCAGCTCGCGAAAACGATACTGGCTCCTGATAAACGAGTGCAGCAATAATATGAGCATCGCCACACCAAGCAACTGCAGGAGTGTCACCATCAAGCCCATCTTGCGCAGGGAACCGAAGATATCGCTGTCGGGAATTACCAGCGAAAGCGACCATCCGGTACGCTCTACTGTCGATTCGTATATGTAAGTCTTTTCCTTCTTATCGTTGACGGCTGTTTCGGGCGGGCTTACCATTTCGTTGCCGCTGCGGCTCCGTACTACGCAGTAAGCCTTTGGATATACCTTGATGTTTCCTACTATTTCGGTGAGCCAGCCAAGCGAAATATCTGCCGTAAGAACGGCGGCAAGCTTTCCCTTGTAATCCCAGATAGGCAAGGAATAGGTAGTCATCAGCATTTCGCCGCCACCCTCATCGACATATGGCTCGGACCAGTATCCCTCCTTATTCTCAATGGGCTTTACGAACCATTCCTGCGAGGGGTAATCGTATTCCTTCGTAGCCAGGGAACGGAACAGGAGGCTGTTATCCTCGCCCCTGTAAACGTAAGGCGAAAACAGGGGGTAACGGGCTTTGTATCCAGGGACAAGCGCCACGGTGGAACCCACTACGACGGGATTGTCCTCCACTATTCTCTGGCTGACTCGGTACAGGCTGTCGGGATAATCCATGCACCACTGTGCGATCCATACGCTGTTGCGGACAGCGGATTCAGCCTGGTTTATGACATCCATTATCTTATTTCCCGAGGCCTCGAGCTGGCTTTCGGCCCTGTGCGTCGCCTCCGCCTTCAACGCCTTCAGCGAGAAGTAGTATTGCACAAGCCCCGTTGCCTCCAGTGTCAGTGCGCACACCAACACCAGCATCGTGGCTCTAACTGCAGCAAAAAACTTGTTATTCAGCTTAATCATATAATTCCTCGCAGTGCTTCACGGAACTCGGGCATTGGACGTTTGGTATCCCTCTCGATTATCAACGTCTTTAGTCCGGCGTAAGGCCGTATGGTGTCTTCTATTGTTTTCAATGGAATGTCCTTGCCGAAATAAACGGGTGCGAAGCACTCCCAGAACTTAATCGCAAGCGACTTTGGCATGTGGAAGGTTTCCAGGATGAACTCTTCATCGCTGAGGCAGCAGCAGACATAGACCATCGCGATATCGAAGAGATGGTTTCCCCAGCAGAAATCTCCCAGATCGATGAAATAACGTTTGTCGCCGACAAAGATGGCATTGCTGTACTGGAGGTCGCCGTGAATGGCAGTATCCTCATCGGGTGTGTCGGAAATAAACTTACCAATGGCGTCCTTTTCGGCAGAAGAGAAGAAGGGATTCTGTTCCAGGAGGGTAAAATAGCGATGCTTGACGTTCTCAAACTGGGTGGTGTCCACATGGATACTGTGGAGCTGCGTGCACATACCGGCGAACTCGGCGGCGAACTGTCCAACCTTTTCGGGCTCGTCGGCAGTTGCCCTGGAATAGGATTTCTTATCCATAATACGGTGGAACCTTATTCCGTAGCGTCCGTCTTCCGTAACGACGTACTCCCCCGGTTCGGGTGTAGGAATACCCATTTCATAAACCTTTCGGGCAAGATTCATCTCGTCCAGAGGCTGCTGTATCTTACCGGGAAAATACAGTTTGAGCATCATCGAAGAATCTTTCTTGTGATTAAAGCTCTCACCGTTGGCTCCTCCGCCCGAAAGCACGTAATCGTTAAGGGAAATCTTAATCGCTTCCATTATGCAAATACTTTATTTATAAGTCCTTCGAATTCCCTGAAAGCGAACGTTCCATCCAGCTCGCGGAGGGCATCGGCCAGGCCCCTGTAGTGCCATTCGTGGTCTTTGCGGTCCTTTACATGGAAGATGCTCCAGAGTTCGTCACCTTTAATTTCATAGTCGCGGGCTATCGCCCTCATGTTGGAGAGTTTATCGCCCAGCGCCACAATCTTGGCATCGGTCGAGGCTTTGGAAAGCCTGGCTATGGCCGCCTGCTTGCGTCCGTGCCAGCTCTCTTCTTCCGAAAGGCCATCGGGCATCTCATCGCTTTCGGCGGCTACCAGAGCAGCGATGCGGTCTCCGAATTCGGCCCGGATCTGTTCGACGGTAATATTCGTATCCTCTACGGTATCGTGCAGGGCGGCTGCAGCGAGCAATTCCTGATCGGAAGTCATGGTGGCGACAATCTCCACCGCCTCCATGGGATGGATGATGTAAGGATACCCCTTCCCGCGACGTTCAGTGCCGGCATGCGCCTGCACGGCAAATATTATCGCGCGGTCCAGAAGCTCGGTATTCAAGGGCTTGTTTGCCATAATCTATTGATTCATGAAAGGAAGGTCCTTGGTCTGCTCCAACAGGAAGGCAGCCATTTCTTCGTTGCCTTCGGACGGGCCGTTGAGTGCATCCAGCATCAGTTTGATACCGGCCCTTCCGCCGCCATTCTTGAGTATGTATGCCATGCACAGGTTCTGGGGCGCAACCGACGAGGAAAGGATATCCAGATCCGTAATACCCATCTGGAAGCAGGCTATCTGATAGGCTGCCTCGGAATACTGCTTCACGAGGTCGGCTATATCTCCCAGGGTCTTAAATCCCATTGCTTTGAAGAGAGGAAGGAAGGCGGACATATCCACCTGCTGTATCTCCGCCTGGTTGATGGAGGCAATGCGGCGGGTAAGACGGTCGAAAGGCCCGATGGAGAGATAACTCTTGAAGGAATCGCCGTCGAGCAGCACTTCCGAAAGATTGCCGGAGGCAACCAGCTTCTGAACGCGGCGACGATAGTCGGAGAGTTCCCTGCGTATGCGGCTGAACTCATCGTCCACGAGTTCCAGCATGCCTGCAAGACGACTCATGTTGCGTTTGTAAACCTTCGGGATTTCAACGCCGCTCTTGTATCCGGTGTCATGATTCATGTTCGCCCACGCGTGTTGAAGGACCGTACGCATCTGCACCTCGAAACGTATCTTGTTGATTTCCGGATGTTCCTCATTCTTATATGAAGACTCGGGAATGCTGCAGATATAATGAAGCGACAGATACCCGAAGCTGTCGATTTCGTGTGCCTTGCGCTTATCGATGGAATTCTCCCAGTCGATGTCGAAGAGCCTTTCCAGCACCGATGCAATCTTGTCTACATCGTCTATGTAGAAGGTTATAACACGTATGCCCACGAGGTCGGTTATATCGTGTATGGTGGAGTATTTTCCACCTTTGAGCTTAAGCTTGCCAGTCAGGGACTCTTCCGTCTTTACGCGGTGCTCTACCGCAGCCACGATTATTCCGGCTTCGTCAAAGATAGCCTTCAGCTTTTGGGGAATGATATCCGCCATCTGGGTATAGACCGGAAGGAGGGCCCTGTACTGCGAGAGTAATTCCTGAGCGTGAAGGTCAAGTTCTACGGCGTTGTTCATGGAACCAAACGATTTTCTTTTAAACCGCTAAATATACGAATAATCTGCAAATAAGCGTATATTTGCAGTCCGAATAAAAGGTGGGACGTTCTGCCGCCCGCAAGGGAGGAAAGTCCGGGCAGGAAAGGGCACCCCGCTGCGGAAAGCGCAGGAGGGAGTAATCTTTCGGAGGCCGTAACAGAAAACAACCGCCGGACCGTGGGAGGCATATGCCGCTTGTACCACTCCGGCAAGGATGAAAACGCGGGGTAAGAGCCCACGACGTGCGTCAGCGATGCCGCATGGGTACGGCACCGGGGCCTGCAAGACCAAATATACTGGCAGATGAGGGCTGCCCGCCCGATGCCAGGGGGTAGGTTGCGAAGATAAATGGCAGAA
>CAMHTE010000075.1 GCA_946187975.1 uncultured Bacteroidales bacterium
GCCGGTCACCTTTAGAAGTTCAGAGTGTTGATGCTTAGATCCTGTCACGAATCAGGAAATAATACACCAGCAGGCCGATCCAGCTGAATGCAAGCACTGCGATAGCGAGAACGATTTTCCAGAGAATGCTGAGTTTGGGCTTCTTGAAAATGTCGATTACGCACCAGATGGCGGCAATCAAACCTACGATGTAAACGATTTTTGCAATCATGACTGTATTAATTTAAAATAATGTTGGTTCTTCAAACAGCAGTTCAATTGGTTCGTCTTCGGTCTCCGGAATCCTTATCTCGGATCCGGGTTTGATGGCGGGAGACTGTTTCTTGGATGCTTTGGCACCGGCTCTCTTTGTGGAAGAGGCCTTTTTCTTGGGCGCTGCCGGCTCGGGCATGCTGGGAAGCTGCTGCATTATTATGGTTTCTTCCTCAACGGGCTCCGGCTCAACCGCAGCGGTTTTGGGGCTTTCGGCGATATCAACCGTTTCTGCCTCAGGCGCTTCAGCCTCCCCAGCTTCAGCAGTCTCAACCTCGGGCTCTTCAGCCTCCGCAGCATCTGCAGTCTCGACACCGGGAGTTTCAACCTCGGCGGTCTCCACTTCGGGGGCTTCGACCTCCGCAGACTCTACGTCCGTTACCTCTGCCTCGTCATCTTCAGGCAGATGCAGAGGCTCGCCGAAGCGGACACTCTTGACCTCGCCCCTCTCCACAACTTTCTTGCCCTTTGCGCCGTAACCCTTCTTGCCGATCCACTGCTCGGCATCAATAAGCTCCGGAGCTTTGTCGGAGAGCTTCCAGATTACCTCATAGCGGGGGTGCTTGTCGTCGGTGAGGGCGACCAAATATGATTTACTGCCTTCGGCAATGAAACTCAGGGGGGTATTGTCGCTCACCACGAACGAGAACCTCTTGACGTAGAACGACTTGACTCCTGCATCCCAGTACAGGGCCGTAAATGTCTTGTCGGGGTCGAACTTTTCTATGCGGAGCACGTCGCCCTGGTAGCGGTTTACAAGGTCGAACGAAGTGGTGTAGAAGGTGCCGTTCTTGAACACGGCGAGCACTTTGTCGTTCTCGCTGAACTCGCCCAGATACAGGCCGTGACCCTCGTCGTTGAGCTTCTGGATATCGGTATCGTACCAGATTTGCTTGCCGGCTATGGTGCTGACTCCCTTGCTCTTGAGGCTCACGTTGCGGATGACGTTCTTGCTCACCAGGTTGCCACGGGCCGTCTTGCTCTTGATGCCGAGGGTGGAGAAATCGTACTCGAACGAAGTCTTCTTGAGCTTGGGTTTGGGGCGCAGCAGCACCCGCACCGTCTCAGCCTCGCCGTTGTGATTGGCAGTGAACCATATGATCTGCGAACCTTCAAGGCCTGTGGTGATGTCGTATTCTTTGTCGCGTGTGACCGAAGTCACGGCGAAGCGCTTGGCGTAGTAGATAGAAGTCTTGCCCTCGCGATAGATGACGTTGTAGATGGTGCGGCTGTCTCCGCGGTTGAACACGCCCACGTAGAGCAGGTCCTTGCCGAAGAAGGCCTTGTCGCTGACCTTGGTGACTATGTACTTGCCGTCGCGGCGAATGACTATTATTTCCGACAGGTCGGAGCAGTCGCAGATGAACTCTCCGCCGTCGTCCCTCTTGAGCCCGATACCTACGAAGCCCTCGGCGAGATTGGCGCTGAGCTTGGCGTTGTTGTTGACTACGCGGGTGGCGGTAATGGTCTCGAAGTCGGTGAGTTCGGTGCGGCGGGGATAGTCTTTGCCGTACTTCTTTTTGAGCCCCTTGAACCAGTCGATGGTAAAGCGGTCGATATGGGCGATGTTGTCGCGCACCTTGGACATCTCTTCTTCCACGCCCTTGATGTGCTCCTCGACGGCCTTTACGTCGAACTTCGAGATCTTGCGTACGGGCTTATCAACCAGGCGGTCGATGTCTTCCATAACCACAGGACGCCGGAGCGAAGGCTCGTAGGTCTTCATCACCTCCAGGGTCTCCTGTTTCTGCTCCTCCCAGCTGGACTGGTCTTTTTCGAGTATCTTGTATATGCGGTTTTCGAAGTAAATCTTTTCCAGCGAACTGTAATGCCAGTCTTTTTCGAGTTCTTCGAGGCGGATTCCGAGCTGCTGGAGCAGTATCTCCCGGGTGTGGAGGGTGCTGTAGCGAAGGATTTCGCTCACCGAGAGGAACTGGGGCTTGTTGTCAACGATAACGCAGGCGTTGGGCGCCAGGTTGCACTCGCAGTCGGTGAAAGCGTAGAGCGCATCGATGGTCTTGTCCGGCGATACGTCTCCGGGAAGATGTATGAGGATTTCCACCTTGTCGGTGGTCATATCCACAATCTTCTTGATCTTGATCTTGCCCTTCTCCTTGGCCTTGAGTATCGACTCGATAAGGTCTTTGGTGTATTTACCGTAGGGAATCTCGGTGATGGCGATGGTGCTCTTGTCGATTTTCTCGATCTTGGCCCTCACCTTCACACGGCCTCCCCGCTGTCCGTCCATGTACTTGGAGCAGTCGGCAGAACCTCCGGTGGGGAAGTCGGGGTAGAGCGCGAAGCTCTTGCCCTCGAGTATGGCTATGGATGCGTCGATGAGCTCGTTGAAGTTGTGGGGCAGGATCTTGGAGGCAAGGCCCACGCCGATGCCGTCGGTGCCCTGTGCAAGCAGAAGAGGGAAGCGCACGGGAAGTTCCGTCGGCTCGTCGTTGCGGCCGTCGTAGGACTTCATGGTGCGGGTGACCTTGGGGTCGAAGAGCACTTCCTTGGCAAACTTGCTCAGGCGGGCCTCGATGTATCGGGGAGCGGCGTTGGAGTCACCCGTGAGGATGTTTCCCCAGTTTCCCTGACAATCGACGGTGAAGCCTTTCTGCCCCAGGGTAACGAGGGCGCCAAGGATGGACTGGTCGCCGTGCGGATGGAACTGCATGGCCTGACCCACAATGTTTGCCACCTTGGTGTAGGAGCCGTCGTCCATGCGGTACATGGCGTGCAGGACGCGGCGCTGGACGGGTTTGAGGCCGTCGGCGATGTGGGGGACTGCACGGTGCAGGATTACGTACGAGGCGTAATCGAGATACCAGTCCTTGAACATTCCGGAGAGCTTGAACTTACGTGAATCGCTCTCCAGGAGACGGTCGTATTTGCCGCTGGACTCAGCATCCTCGGACACCTCGATGTCGTCGTCCTCGATGATTTCTTCTGTTACCTTATTCTCGTCTTCCATCTGTCAATCTTCGTAGCCGAAGCGGCGTAATTCTCGTTTGTTCTCCCTCCAGTCGGGATCGACTTTAACAAAAATGGACAGGAAAACTTTTTTCTGGAAGAAGTCTTCCATGTCGATTCGGGCCTGGGTGCCCACTTTCTTGAGCGCGGCTCCCTTCTTGCCTATGATGATGCCTTTCTGCGACTCGCGCATCACGTAGATCACGGCGTCGATATCGTAGCGCTCCTCTCCCTCGCGGAAGGCCTCTATGCCCACCTCGCAGCTATAAGGAATCTCCTCCTGATAGTTGAGGAAAATTTTCTCCCTTATAATTTCCGAGGCGAAGAAGCGCAGATTCTTGTCCGTAAAGGCGTCTTTATCAAACCAGGGCGGGCATACGGGGAGCTTCTCAACCACCGCATCAAGTATGCTGTCGAGGTTGAAGCGCTCCTGTGCGCTTGCGGGGATTATCTGTGCGGAGGGGAGCTGTTCCTTCCACCAGGCGGAAAGAGAAAGCACCTTCTCCTGCGTGCTGATATCTATCTTGTTGATGACCACGATTACGGGGCATTCGATGCGCCGGAGTTTGCTCACGTACTCCTCGTTCTTGTCAGGAGTTTCGACGGTGTCGGTGACATAAAGGATTATGTCGGCGTCGCCGAGGGCTCCGTCAACAAAGTTCATCATGTTCTGCTGAAGCCTGTAGTTCGGCCTCAGGATACCGGGAGTATCGGAGTAAACAATCTGCCAGTCATCGCCGTTCACGATGCCCATAATGCGGTGACGGGTGGTCTGGGCCTTGGCGGTGACGATGGAGAGCTTTTCGCCCACCAGCGCGTTCATCAGCGTAGATTTACCTACATTGGGGTTGCCGATGATATTTACGAATCCAGAACGGTGGTCCATTATACGTAGGCCCCCATTTTGAGCATATTCACTTCACTCTCCGACAGATAGCGCCAGGCGCCCTTCTTGAGCCCCTTCTTGGTGAGGCCGGCGAAGTAAACTCTGTCAAGAGCTTTTACGGTGTAGCCGAGCGACTCGAAGATGCGGCGTACGATGCGGTTCTTGCCGGAATGGATTTCGATCCCGAGCTTGCTGTGGTCGCGCTCGTCAACGTATTCCAGTTCGTCCGCCTGCACGAAGCCGTCCCCGAGGGTGATGCCCTGTACTATCTTGTCAAAGTCTTCCTGGCTCAGACTGCGGTCCAGGGAGACCTGGTAAATCTTCTTCTTGTCGTATGAAGGATGGGTAAGGCGCTCGGCAATCTCGCCGTCGTTGGTGAACATCAGCACGCCGGTAGTGGCCTTGTCCAGGCGACCTACGGGGTAAACCCTTGTGGGGCAGTTCTTTATGAGATCCATGACGGTCTTGTCGGCGTGAGGGTCGGAGGCTGAAGTAACATAGCCCTTGGGCTTGTTCATCACCAGGTAAACCTTGCTCTCGCCTCTGAGACGCTCGCCGTTGAAACGCACATCGTCGTCGAATATGTTGACCTTGGTGCCGAGTTCGGTCACCACCTCTCCGTTAACCGTTACGCATCCGGCCTCGATGAATGTATCTGCCTCGCGGCGTGAACATACACCGGAATTGGCCATGAAACGGTTGAGGCGGATCTCGTTCTTTACCACCTCGGGCTCATATGCGGGGCCGTCGTAAGGCTGGTCCACGCGGGGCCTGCGGTTGATCATTCGCTTGATACCCTCGTTCGCTGCGGGGCTGGGGCCGCGCTTGCCGCCTTTACGGGGCTTTGCGGGACGCTCGCCGTAAGGCCTCTGGGGGCGGTCGCCGTAGGGTTTGCCCTCGCCGAAGGAGCGGCGCTCACCGTACGGCTTGCTCTCGCCGTAAGGCTTATTCTCGCCGTAAGGCTTATTCTCGCCATAAGGCCTGCCTTCGCCGTAAGGTTTGCCTTCTCCGTAAGCTCTATGCTCGCCATAGGGCCTTTGGGGACGCTCTCCGTAAGGCCTCTGCGGACGCTCGCCATAGGGCCTTTGAGGGCGGTCGCCATAGGTCTTGTGCTCGCCGTAGGGCTTGCGCTCACCATAGGGCTTGCCGTAGGGTTTGTGGTCGGAGAAGCTACGCCTCTCGCCGTAGGGGCGGGGGCTGCTCTCGGAAGAGAAGTCTACTTTTTCGGTACGTACTGCACCTGCAGCTGTTTTCCGTGGTCTAAGTTTTCGGCCGTCTTTTGAAAAACCATCCATCATTTTAGGTTGAAAATATAGGTTATTGTGCCCTCCTGTAAAGCCGGGGCACTGGAGCTCATATTGAAGCCTGTTTCGAGTGCGGCGTTACGCGCCGCTGTCCACAAGGCCCTGTCGGTCACGGTGGTGCCGTCCGCTCCGGGAACGGCTTTCTGGACCTTTCCGTATTGGTCTACCCAAATCTTGACCACCACTTTGCCGCTTTCCTGCGAGGTGTAAACGGGCTTCTTGAGGCCGGCCTTGTCGACGGTGCGGCCTTCCAGGTGGGCGTTGGGCTTGCCATCGGTGTTGCCTGTCTTGACATTGCCGGTAGGCTGGCCGGGCTTGAAGGTTGTCCCGGGCTCGGAAGCGCCGTGCTGCGCCGTGAGCGTGGTGTCTTTCTTGCCCATGCCGGGGAATGTGGCCCTGGGGTCGAGCTTGGGCTCCTCGTCGCGTTTGGGCTCGGTTACCTCCACGTCTCCGTGCGGATCGGGCTTGGTGGCGGGAGTCAGGTTGGGCTTCTTGCTCACATTGGGCGACTCGCTGCGCTGGACCAGCTCCACTTTCTCGTCGGGATTGACATCCTCGCCTCTCGGGTCTCGCCCTTCATTCTGCTTAACCGCCACCTGTTCTTCTTCAAAATCGAGCAGGAAAGTGTTTTCTACAGGCGGCGGATAGAGATACTTTATGCCCGTGAACGACACCAGCAGGGCGGCGCTGACGTGAACGGCCAGCGTCATTATGATGCCGGTCATTACTGCATTGCGCTGCCTTTCGCCTCGCTCTCGGAGATACTGTTTCATTCGGGTTGTGTGGCCAGGATTACTTTATAGTGATTGCGTTTGGCGATATTCATCACCTGCACGATTTCCTTGATGGGGACGCTCTCGTCGGAGTAGATGGAGAAGGTGGGGTCCTCCTCGGTCTGGAGAAGTTCCACCAGACCGTCTTCTACCTGCTCCAGGGGGACGGGAGTCTCGTTTCCGTTGATGTGGAAGGTGTACTGATCCTCACCCCAGTCCTTGATGGAGACGCTCACGGTGGCTTTTGCGCCCACCTGCCCGGTGCTCTTGGGAAGCAGGAGCTTGAGGGCGTTGGGATTCACCAGCGTGGAGGTCACCAGGAAGAATATGAGCAGGAGGAACACAATGTCGGTCATACTCGACATCGACATGTTCGGGTCTGCCTTGGTGATACGCTTGAGTGCCATTATTCCTCTTCTTTAACGCCCTGCGGATCTTCCAGCAGGTCCATGAACTCTATGGTGCTGCTCTCCATCTGGAATACCACGTTGGACACCTTGGAGGTGAGCCAGTTGTATCCGAAGTAAGCGATGATACCTACGATAAGACCACCCACGGTGGTGATCATGGCGGTGTAGATACCGCTCGACAGGAGGGTGATATCGATGTTGTTGCCGGCCTGCGACATGTTGAAGAAGGCCTGCACCATACCCATCACGGTGCCGAGGAATCCGATCATGGGAGCGCCGCCGGCGATCATTGCCAGATAGGGGAGACCCTTCTCGAGGCGGGCCACCTCGACGTTGCCAACGTTTTCGATAGCGGTCTGTATGTCCCCGAGGGGCTTGCCCATGCGCTCGATACCGCTCTCGACCATACGGGCGACGGGAGTGTCGAACTTGGAGCAAAGGGTCTTGGCGGACTTGATTTTACCGTCGTGGATGTAATCCTTGATGTCCATCATGAAGTCCTTGTCGATTTTGGAAGCCTGGCGTATCATCCACCATTTCTTGCCAAAAATGTAAATGGCCACCAGCGAAAGGGCCAGCAGCACAATCATAAGCCAGCCGCCCTTGACGGCCATGTCGATAAGGGAGAAGGACATTTCCTGCTGCACCGGAGCGGCCTGTACCGCGTCTACGATGTCGGCCTGAAGAAGATAGTTTAGCATATCAATAGAATCTTTAACTTACAAATATAAATAAAATTGCGGAATACGCATGCGAAGGGAGACTATTTAATAACCCTTTTTAGGCCCTTCGGCAAAAAAAGCGCGTGGCTACCATCGGTACCGATGGCAACTGGCCCAAAAGAAGTACGAA
>CAMHTE010000076.1 GCA_946187975.1 uncultured Bacteroidales bacterium
AAAGAATGAGAAGAGGATTATATGACCCGGCGTCGGAGCACGATGCCTGCGGGGTCGGTATGGTCGTCAACATCCGCGGCGACAAGACTCATGAGCTGGTAGACAACGCCCTGAAGGTGCTCGAGAATATGAGCCACCGCGGGGCGGAAGGGGCGGACGGAAAATCCGGCGACGGAGTCGGGATCATGGTCCAGATTCCCCATGAGTTCATACTGCTGCAGGGTGTGCCCGTACCGGAAAGAGGCCGTTACGGAACCGGAATAGTGTTCCTGCCCAAGGATGCCGGCAAGCGCGAAACCGCCCTCGGGGCGGTACAGGACGAGGTGGAGCGCGAGGGATGCGTGCTGAGCCATATCCGGGAGGTCCCCGTGAATTCGTCCTGCCTGGGTGCGGAAGCGGCCAAGGCCGAGCCCTTCAGCGTACAGATCTTTGTTACCGCCAAAGATTTTATCGAGGAAGCGGAGTTCGAGCGCAAGCTGTTCCGTATTCGAAAGCATGTCGAACGTCTCGGAAAGGACTGTTATATCTGCTCCCTCTCCACCCGCAACATTGTTTACAAGGGGATGCTGACCAGCCGGCAGCTGAGGGAGTATTACACCGACCTCATCAGCCCGTGGTTTACAAGCTCGATGGCTATAGTGCATTCGCGCTTCTCCACGAATACTTTCCCGCAGTGGAGCCTCGCGCAGCCGTTTCGCATGCTTTGCCACAACGGGGAGATAAATACGATCCGGGGCAACCGTAGCTGGATGCAGGCCCGTCAGAGCGTGCTCAATTCAGGCGCGCTGGGCGACATCAGCGATATTACGCCCATCCTTCAGCCGGACATGAGCGACTCGGCGAGTCTCGACAACGCCCTGGAGTTCCTGACCATGAGCGGACTCAGCCTCCCTCAGGCGGTCGCCGTGCTGATGCCGGAGAGTTTCGACGAAACTAACCCCATCTCGGAAGACCTCAGGGCATTCTATGAGTATCATTCCATCCTCATGGAACCCTGGGACGGACCCGCGACCCTCCTGTTCAGCGACGGCCGCTATGCCGGAGGAATCCAGGACCGCAACGGACTCCGTCCGGGACGCTATACCATTACCAAACGCGGTCTCCTGATAGTTGCCAGCGAGGTTGGAGTGCTGGACCTGAACCCTTCGGAGATAGAATTTAAGGGCAGGCTCGAGCCGGGCAAGATGCTGCTTGTTGACACAAAGGAAGGCAAGATATGGCATGATACAGAGATAAAGGAAGAGCTGGCCTCGGAACACCCCTACCGCAAATGGCTGGCCGCCGGGCGCATACAGCTCGAAGACCTCCACAGCGGCCGCAAGGTCGAGCACAACGAGGCCGACCTGCTTCATAAGGAACTTTTGTTCGGGTGCACTGCGGAAGATGTGGAGAATTCGCTCAAGCCCATGTGCGAACGTGGCATCGAGCCTACGTCTTCGATGGGCAACGACACTTCGCTGGCGGTGCTGACCGAGCGTCCGCAGAGCTTCTTCAATTACTTCCGACAGCAATTCGCGCAGGTAACGAATCCTCCCATCGACTCCATACGGGAACAGATGGTGATGTCGCTTTTCGAATATATCGGCCGTGTAGGCACGGGCATTCTTACTCCGGATGAGGATAACTGCAAAATGGTGCGGCTCCCTCATCCGATTCTTACAAATACCCAGCTTGACCTGCTCTGCAACATACGTTACAAGGGATTCAATACGGTCAAGCTGCCCATACTGTTCGAATGTGCAGCGAATATATCCGATGCGGCTGCCAATCTGAAGGCAGCCCTGAAGGATCTTTGCCGGAAGGCGGAGAAATGCGTGGACGACGGAGTCAACTATATAATCCTGTCCGACCGCGACGTGGACGAAACCCACGCTCCTATCCCGTCGTTGCTTGCGGTGAGTGCGGTGCACCATCACCTGATAGGCGCCGGCAAGCGTGTGCAGACGGCCTTGATCGTTGAGAGCGGAGAGATACGCGAGACCATGCATGCCGCGCTGCTGCTCGGCTACGGAGCGTCCGCAATCAATCCCTATCTTTCCTTTGCAATCATTTCCAGCCTCACGCATGGAGGGAAGATGCAGCTGAACTACTCCACCGCCCGCACCAATTATATCGAGGCGATGAAGAAGGGTCTGCTGAAGATAATGGCCAAGATGGGTATTTCCACCATCCGTTCCTACCGGGGCGCCAAGATCTTCGAGAGCATAGGCCTGGACGACGGGCTCCTGCGCGAGTACTTCGGTACGCAGAGCTCTTCCATCGGTGGCATCGGGCTCGAAACCATAGCCCGCGATGCAATGTGGTTCCATGCCCAGGCTTACGCCGACGCGGCACATACGGACTTCCTGCCCAATGTGGGCCAGTTCCATTACCGTAAGGGCGGAATCACCCACGCCTGGAATCCGGAAACAATATCCTCCCTGCAGATTGCTACGCGTCTGGGGAGTTATAAGAAGTTCAAGGAATTCACGGCCGCCGTGGACGACAAGCAGGATCCGATTTTCCTGCGCGACCTGCTGGATTTCAAGCGGGGGAATGCCATTCCCGTGGACGAGGTGGAACCGGTAGAGAGTATCGTAAAACACTTCGTGGTGAGTGCAATGAGTTTCGGCGCCCTGAGCATCGAAGCCCATGAGGCCATAGCCCTGGCGATGAACCGTCTCGGGGCGCGTTCCAACACGGGAGAAGGCGGCGAGGACAACGAGCGCTACCATACCGCGGTGGACGGAGTCTCGCTGTCCAGCAAGACCAAACAGGTGGCTTCGGGCCGCTTCGGAGTGACGGCGGAATATCTTGTTAATGCGGAGGAGATCCAGATAAAGATAGCCCAGGGAGCCAAGCCTGGAGAGGGCGGTCAGCTCCCGGGCTTCAAGGTCAATGCAATCATCGCGAAGACGAGGAATTCCATTCCGGGTATCTCGCTGATTTCGCCTCCTCCCCATCACGACATCTACTCTATCGAGGACCTTTCCCAGCTGATATTCGACCTTAAGAACGTGAACCCTGCGGCCGCAATCAGCGTGAAGCTGGTTGCCGAAAGCGGAGTGGGCACGATCGCCGCCGGCGTGGCCAAGGCGAAGGCCGATCTGATCGTGGTATCCGGAGCCGAGGGCGGTACGGGAGCCTCTCCTGCATCGTCGATGCGCTTCGCAGGTATCAGTCCCGAGATAGGGCTTGCCGAGACTCAGCAGACTCTCGTGCGTAACGGGCTTCGCGGACAGGTCCGCCTTCAGGTGGACGGCCAGCTCAAAACGGGGCGGGACATCATCCTGATGGCCCTTCTCGGAGCCGACGAGTTCGGCTTCGGAACCCTTCCCCTGATTGTGCTCGGCTGCGTTATGATGCGCAAGTGCAGCCTCAATACCTGCCCCACAGGCGTTGCGACCCAGAACCCGGAACTGCGCAAGCACTTTATGGGCAAGGCGGATTACATAGTGAATTATTTCACCTTCCTGGCAAAGGAGGTCCGGGAATACCTTGCCGAAATGGGTTATGCAAAGTTGTCGGATATCATCGGTCATACGGAACTCCTGGAGCGTAAACCCGTTGAGGAAGGATCCAAGGCTTCGCATGTCGACCTGTCCAGGCTTCTCTTAAGGGAGAAGGGAACATGCTGCTGGACGGGCGGAGCCCTGCATGCCCTTCCCGAGGTGCGCGACCTGCAGATTATTGCAGATGCGGAACCGGCGCTGACTCGAAAGGAGGCCGTAAAATTGGAGTATCCCATCGCAAATACCGACCGTGCGGTATGCACGATGCTGAGTGGCAGGATAGCGGCCAAATACGGTATCGAAGGCCTGCCCGACTCAACTATCGACATCAAGTTCAAGGGATCCGCGGGCCAGAGTTTCTGCGCTTTCCTGGCAGGAGGCGTGAATGCCCGGCTCGAAGGCGAAGCCAACGACTATGTGGGCAAGGGCCTTAGCGGAGGACGTGTGGCCATCTCGATGCCAGAGGGGTCGACCTTCAATGCGGAAGAGAACACCATCGTCGGCAACACCTGCCTCTACGGTGCAACCAGCGGGGAGATGTATGTATCCGGGCGTGCAGGCCAGCGCTTCGCCGTCCGTAATTCCGGAGCCCTGGCAGTGGTGGAAGGAGCGGGCGATCATTGCTGCGAATATATGACCGGAGGCCGCGTGGTTGTACTGGGCCCCGTGGGACGCAATTTCGCCGCCGGTATGTCCGGAGGTGTGGCCTACGTGTATGACCCCGAACGCACTTTCGACTATTTCTGCAATATGGATATGGTGGAAATCTCCCTTGTGGACGACAAACTCGACCGGCAGGAACTGGAGGGCCTCATTGCGAATCACCTGCGCTATACCGGATCCAAACTGGCCGCAAGGCTTCTGGAAGACTGGCCGCACGCTGCGGACGATTTCGTCAAGGTCATACCTATCGAATATAAACACGTTCTCGAGCAGGAGCGCCTGCGCAGCCTTGCGGAGAAGGTCCAGGAAATCCAAATCCAATACTGATGCCTTATGGGAGATTATAAAGCTTTTCTGACAATACCCCGCAAGGAGGCCGGTTACAGGCCCATCAGGGATCGTATTCACGATTTTGGAGAAGTTGAGCAGACGCTCAACGACGGCGACCGCCGGCTGCAGGCTTCGCGCTGCATGGACTGTGGAGTGCCGTTCTGCAACTGGGCCTGCCCTCTGGGCAACCGTCCGCCCGAGTGGAATGATGCGGTTTATAAAGGAGATTTTGAACTTGCATACCGCCTTCTCAACGCCACTAACGATTTCCCGGAGTTTACCGGACGCGTCTGCCCGGCCCTCTGCGAGAAATCCTGCGTGCTGAACCTGACCCTGCACGAGCCGACTACAAACCGCGAGAATGAAGCGGCCATTACCGAGATTGCCTGGCGGGAGAATTATATCAAGCCCGTCAACCCCGTCCGCAATGGCCTCAAAGTCGCAGTGATAGGATCCGGCCCCGCCGGCCTGGCCGCGGCGAACCAGCTCAACCGCAGAGGATACGAGGTGACCGTCTTCGAGAAGAACGAAAAAGCCGGCGGACTGCTCCGCTTCGGTATTCCCAACTTCAAACTCAACAAGATAGTCATCGACCGCCGCATCGCCCTGATGGAACAGGAAGGGATAGTGTTCCGTTACGGAGTTACTGTCTCTCCCGATGCGCTGCCCGAGGGCTTCGACGCGTATGTGATAGCCAGCGGAACTCCGGTCGCAAGGGACCTGCCAGTTCCCGGACGCGGACTGAAGGGAGTGCATTTCGCCCTCGAACTTCTGTCGCAGCAGAACCGCGTGCTGTACGGAGTCGAAGTCGCTCCCGAAGACCGTGTAACCTGCAAGGACAAGGACGTACTGGTAATCGGAGGCGGCGATACCGGTTCCGACTGCATAGGCACGGCGCACAGGCAGGGCTGCAGGAGCGTAATGCAGATCGAGATCATGCCCAAGCCTCCCGTGGGTCCGGACGATCCGGCCAACCCCTGGCCCAACTGGCCGCGCACGCTCAAGACCACCTCTTCGCACGAAGAGGGTTGCGAGCGTCGCTGGAACATCAATACGCTGCGCTTCATCGGCGAGGAAGGACATCTTACCGGAGTGGAAATCCAGCCTATCGACTGGGAGTCCGATCCGAACGGTGGCCGTCCGAAGATGGTGCCGGCGGGAGAGCCGGAACTCGTTAAGGCGCAGATAGTCCTGCTGGCGATGGGATTCCTCAAGCCGCAGCTTCCCGAGGTCGGGGAGAACGTATTCTTTGCCGGCGACGTGCAGAACGGCGCTTCGCTGGTAGTGCGGGCCATGGCTTCCGGCCATGCCGCCGCTGATGCCGTAGACAATTATTTCAACAGCAAGAAATAACGATGGAAGAACTGAAGCACGAATGTGGTGTGGCGATGATCCGCCTCCTGAAGCCGCTGTCGTATTATAAGGAGAAATACGGAACCGAGCATTACGGCCTCAACAAGCTCTATCTCCTCATGGAGAAGCAGCACAACCGTGGGCAGGAGGGTGCCGGAGTGGCATGCATCAACCTCGAGGCTCCTGTCGGAGAGGAATATATGTTCCGTGAGAGGGCGATGGGCAAGGATGCCATCACCGAGGTATTCAGGAACATCAACGGGACGTTCCTGGGGCAGCTGTACATGGGTCACCTCCGCTATTCCACAACCGGCAAGAGCGGTATGCAGTACGTGCATCCTTTCATGCGCCGCAACAACTGGCGGGCGAAGAATCTCTGCGTATGCGGAAACTTCAACATGACCAACATCGACGAGGTATTCGATTACCTCACCTCGAAGGGGCAGTCTCCACGTCTGCGCGGTGATTCCTACATCACGATGGAGTTCATGGGCCACCGCCTCGACAGGGAGGTAGAGAGACTCTATGCTATCGCCTGCGAGCTCAAGCTGGAAGGGAAGAAGATTACGGAATTCATCGACAGCCATATCAGGATAGGGAATGTCCTGCGTTCCACAATGCCAATGTACGACGGAGGTTATGTGATGTGCGGACTGACCGGGAGCGGAGAGATGTTCGCTGTGCGCGACCCCTGGGGCATACGCCCGGCCTTCTGGTATCAGGACGACGAAATAGTGGTGCTTGCGAGCGAACGTCCCGTCATCCAGACGACCTTCGACCTGCCGCCGGAGCCGATACGCGAACTGCGTCCCGGGCAGGCGCTGATAGTTACCCAGACGGGGAAGGTTCAACTCGAGCAAATACAAAAGGCCAAAACCAACAGCGCATGCTCGTTCGAACGCATCTATTTCAGCCGCGGTTCCGACAAGGACATCTACGTGGAGCGCAAGCGCCTCGGTGAGCAGCTCACTCCTGCCATAATCAAGGCCATCGACGGGGATCTGGACCACACCGTCTTCTCATATATCCCCAATACGGCCGAAGTTGCATTCTTCGGCATGACCGAAGGTCTGCGTCAGCTTAACCACGACATTCGTATAGAGAAAGTGGTCGTTAAAGACATCAAGCTGCGCACGTTCATCACCGAAGGCGACGAGCGCAACGACCTGGCCGCGCATGTGTACGACATCACCTATGGCTCCCTTGAGCCGGAAGTGGACAATCTTGTGATAATCGACGATTCAGTCGTGCGGGGAACTACGCTGAGGGAGAGTATCTTCAAGATCCTTGACCGTCTGCATCCCAAAAAGATAGTCATGGTTTCGAGCGCTCCCCAGATCCGCTATCCGGACTATTACGGCATCGACATGTCGCACCTCGAAGAACTTTGCGCCTTCCGCGCCGCCATGGTGCTTCTGAAAGAGAGGGGAATGCAGAAGTTGATAGACGACACTTATGCCGCCTGCAAGAACGATCCGCTGTCGG
>CAMHTE010000077.1 GCA_946187975.1 uncultured Bacteroidales bacterium
GCTTTACGGGCTCCATGGCCGGGGTGTTGTGCTCGGAGCCGAAGCTCACGATGAAGCCCTCGTCCTCCAGGTAGCAGGCATAATTCTCCAGCACCGCGGTGGTGTTGCGGGTGGTGATGAACTCCACGCTCTTGAAGCCGCGCTTCTTAAGGATGTCGGCCGCTTTCTGGAGGTCGCCTTCGAAGTCGGTGAAGTTCCCCTTGGCGTCGTCCGCGAGGAAAGGATAGGTAGGTATTCCACCCGCCGCCTCGATGATGCGCTGTACGGTTTCCATGGGAAGGAAGGCCTTGGGAGATTCGGGCACGAAGGCAGGGCCTCCGGCCTTGAGGAGTTTACCGCGAAGCTTGTTCTCCACTCCGGCGGGATCGGCCGCAAGGTCCATGTCGCCGAGCACATCCGGAAGGGAAAGACCGGCGGCCTGAAGGGCCAAGCGGAGCGCCTTGGCGAGATGCCTCTCGCGTATGGAACCGAGCGTAAGCTTCTCCCGTATCTGGGCGAAGTCCAGCTGTACGGGCACTCCGGTAGAAGCCAGCCAGCCGTTGAGCTTGGCGCACATGCTTTCCACCTGGGCGTTGGACTCACCGCGTACGGCCTCAAGCTGCTTCAGGGGTTCTCCCGCTAGTTTAACGGGGAATGCGAGACCCTTGCCGCTGATGTAGGTACGTCCGGGGTTGTTAGGGTCGTTCACCCTTAGCCCTGCTGCCTGATCCTCGGCATTAAGCGAGATAAACTCTATCCCGAAGAGGGGATAGAGCTTCCTCGCGTCGCATCCTTTCTTCCAGGCGGCGTAGCCGTCGGTGGAATAGAAGTCGTTGATACCCACCACCTTCACGCCTTCCGCAGCCGCGTGGTCGAGAGCTTCGTCCACCGATGCGAATGCACTGAAGGAATAGGGAGTATGAAGATGGGCGTTTACGTCTGTCATGGCGTTACACTCCTTTCTTTGCACGGATTATGGCCTGTGCCGGGGTCTGGTTGCTAACGGGAACGTAATCCTTGAGAGGAACGATCTTCTCGTTGATAGCATCCAGGAACCACTCGGGCTGAGGGAAGAAGGCTTCTTCGAGCTCATGGCAAGGGGTGATCCAGTTGCGCGATCCGAGCACCACGGGAGCGGCGTCGAGCCAGTCGAAGGCCATCTCGGTGATGTTCGAAGCAAGGTCGTTGAGGAACGAGCCGCGCGCGGTGGCGTCACCGGCGATGATGATGCGGCCGGTCTTCTTGACGGACTCGATCACCTTGTCGTAGTTGAACGGTACGAGGGTGCGTGCGTCGATGACTTCCGCCTCCATGCCGTACTTCTCCTTGAGCATGTCCGCCGCCTTGAGAGCACGGTAGAGGGTAGCTCCGATGGTGAGGAAGGTGATATCCTTACCGGGACGCTTGATATCGGGTTCTCCGAGAGGAATCTCGTAGTACTCCTTGGGAACGCCGCCCTCGTGGAACTGCTCGGCCTGACCATAGAGGCGCTGGCTTTCGAAGAAGATGACGGGGTCGGTGCCCTGAAGGGCGCTGTTCATCAGACCCTTGGCATCGTAAGGAGTGACGGGGAACACGACCTTAAGGCCGGGGATATGGGTGCAGAGCGAGGTCCAGTCCTGACTGTGCTGTGCACCGTACTTGCTGCCGACGGAAACGCGGACCACCACGGGCATCTTGAGGATGTTGCCGCTCATGGCCTGCCACTTCGGGAGCTGGTTGAAGATTTCGTCGCCGCAGCAGCCGAGGAAGTCGCAGTACATTATTTCCGGAATCACGCGTCCGCCGCACATCGCATAACCAATGGCCGCGCCGATGATGGCCGCCTCGGCGATGGGGCTGTTGAACAGACGGTGGTAAGGCAGGGCCTCGGTGAGTCCGCGGTATACGGCGAAGGCGCCGCCCCACTCGCGGTTCTCTTCTCCCCAGGCTACCAGCGAGGCATCCTTGTAGAAGCGATCCACAACCGCCTCGAACACGCCGTCGCGGAAGTTGTAGGCCTTCATGTTGCTGACGGGCTTGCCGTCCTTATCCTTGTAGAAGCGCTCCTTGCCGGCAATCTGCTTTACGCGGGGGTTCTCCTCGAGAGGCATCAGCACGTCGGGCTTGGCATCGCTGAGCGAATCGACGCTCTTGTTGGAGAACATCATGTCGCCCAGGAGTTCGTCCTGTCCGACGAGGTCCATGCGGGGCGAGAGCTTCTCGTCGATGGCGCGCTTGTACATCTCGAAGATGACGTCCTTCACATAGGCCTGGATGTCGTCCAGATCCTTCTGCGTAGCTACGCCTGCCTCGATGAGCTTGCGGCCGTAACCGAGGATGCAGTCTTCCGCCTGCCATGCCTCGATCTCTTCCTTGGTACGATACGAGCTCTGGTCCGAAGGGGAGTGTCCGCTGTAGCGGTAGGTCACGATGTCCAGCAGGGCCGGTCCTTCCTTCTTCTCGAGAAGGGCCTTCTTGCGGCGCATTGCGTCGATAACCGCCAGAGGATTGTATCCGTCCACGCGCTCTGCGTGCCACGATTCGGGGTTGAAGCCTGCACCGAGACGTGCGGGGAAGGTGTATCCCATGGTCTCGCCGCGGGTCTGTCCGCCCATTGCGTACTGGTTGTCCATCACGCAGATCATGTAAGGCAAGCCGCCCTTCATGTCACCCTCCCAGAGGGTCTTGTACTGGTCCATGGAAGCGAAGGTCATGCCTTCGAGCACGGGGCCGCGGGCCATGGCGCCGTCTCCGAGGTTGGAGATGACTATACCCTTCTTGCGGTTGATTTTCTTATAGAGGGCTGCTCCCACTCCGATGGCACCGGAACCGCCGACGATGGCGTTGTTGGGATAGATGCCGAAGGGGGTGAAGAAGGTGTGCATGGATCCGCCGAGGCCGCGGTTGAAACCGGTGGTGCGGGCGAAGATCTCCGCCATTGCTCCATAGAGGAGGAAGCGGATGCCCAGATCCTTGGTGCTGCCCTTGAAGCCTTCCTTCGCGACTGCGAGGGTGGCACCTCCCCAGAATTCCTCCATTATCTTCTTAAGTTCGGCATCGGGAAGAATCTCGATGGAGCGCAGTCCCTTGGCGAGGATTTCGCCGTGGCTGCGGTGGCTTCCGAAGATGAAGTCGTCGGTGGTAAGGTTCCAGGCCATACCCACGGCTGCGGCCTCCTGGCCGGCGGAAAGGTGGGCGGGACCGGGGTTGTTATACTCCACTCCGTTGTATCCGCCGGTGGTCTTGACCAGGTTGAGCATGGTCTCGAACTCGCGGATGACGAACATGTCGCGGTAGATGCGCTTGAGGTCGTCCTTAGTGAAATTACCTTCCTTAAGTTCGTCCTTGACGGACTTGGAATAGGTCATCACCGGCACTTCCGGGAACTTGATGTCGTGCTCTTTCGGACGGAGCACCTCGTTGGGATCGATGTATAATGATTTAGGCATGATCTATTTTTTTAGGGAGAATACTGTTTCCTTGATTATTTCGGATACCGTGGGGTGAGGGAAGATGACTTCCTTGAGCTGCTCGACGGTCATTTCGTTTTCGATGGCGATGCAGCCGCTCTGGATTATCTCCGAGCAGGGATTGCCGAGCATGTGCACGCCCAGAACCTCATGATACTGCTTGCCTACGATAATCTTGCAGAGGCCTTCGCCATGCTCGTTCTCTGCCACGAAGCGGCCGGAGAAAGCCATGGGAAGTTTGATGACCTTGTAGTCCAGGCCCTTCTTAGCGGCCTCGGCCTCGGTAACGCCCACGCCGGCCACCTCAGGATTCGTGTAAACCACTCCCGGGACGGCGTTGTAGCGCATGTGGTCGGCCTTGCCGAGTATGTTGTTGACGGCAACCTCACCCTCGCGGGACGCGGTGTGCGCCAGCATCGAGAATCCGGTTACGTCGCCCGCGGCGTACACGCCGGGAACGTTGGTGCGCATCTTCTCGTCCACCTTGATACCGTAGGGACGTCCTGCGGGATTGAGGGCAAGTTCCACGCCTATGTTCTCCAGACCTATGCCCTGGATATTGGCCCTGCGGCCGACCGAAACCAGGATCTTGTCGCCGGTAGCGCGGCAGCTCTTGCCCTGGGGATCCTCATAAACAACATCGTTGCCTTCCACTCCGACAACCTTGCAGCTGAGGTGGAATTCCACGCCCTTCTTCTCGTACTGGGCCTGAAGCATGGCGCTGATTTCGTCGTCGAGGGGACCGAGTATCTTGGGCAGCATCTCCACCACGGTCACCTTGGTGCCGATGGAATTGAAGAAGCTGGCGAACTCCATTCCGATGACGCCGCCGCCTATGATGACGAGGCTCTTGGGCTGCTTGTCGAGGGAAAGGATTTCGCGGTTGGTAACGACAGTGGTGCCGAGTCCTTCGCGCAGGCCGGGGATGGGAGGAACCACTGCCTCGGAGCCGGAGCAGATAAGAAGATTGCGGGCCTGGTAGGAGGCTTCGCCGCTCTTGATGGTGATGCCTTCGGCGGTGCGGCTTTCGATGACCGCTTCGCCGGAAACCACCTCGACCTTCGCCCCGCGCATCTGGGCCTTGACTCCGCCGACAAGCTTGCGGATAACCTTCTCCTTACGGTCGAAGATCGCGCCGAAATCGATGGAAGAGCCGTCAACCTTTACGCCGTAATCTGCGGCATGACGGGAATAATCGAAAACTTTGGCACTGTACAGCAGTGTCTTGGTAGGGACGCAGCCCTCGTTGAGGCAAACGCCGCCCAGTTCCTTTTTCTCGAAAAGGACTACGGAGAGGCCGGCAGCGCCGGCGCGACCGGCAGCAACATATCCGCCGGGGCCTCCGCCAATAATTGCAAGATCGTACATATCGTTAGTGTTTGTTAGAATTCAACTTCAAGGGTTTCGATTTCGACCGCAACCTGTTTGAGGAAGCGCGTCGCCTCGCCGCCGTCGATTGCACGGTGGTCGTAGGTAAGGCTGAGTCCCATGTAGGGAACCATGGCGAATTCGCCGCCTCCGAGGGCCTTAGGACGGAGAACGATGGTGCCGACGCCGAGGATGGCGCTCTGCGGCACGTTGATGATGGGAGTGAACCATTCGACTCCGAATCCTCCGAGGTTCGATACCGTGAACGAAGCGGCCTCCGGGGAAAGCAGGTCGGGACTGATGCTGCCCTTCTTGCTGTCGTCGGCAACCTTCTTGAGGGCCTTGGAGAGCTCGATGATGCCGAGCGATCCGGCGTCAGGCACCGCAGGGACCATCAGACCGCGCTCGGTATCGACGGCAAGGCCGAGGTTGACGTCCTTGAACAGACGCATGGCATCGCCGAGGCAGTGCGAGTTGAGGTTGGGGAATTTCTGCAGGGCCTTGATGACCGCGAAGCACACGAAGTCGTTGATGGTGATGTTGGCATCTATGCGACCCTCTTCCAGAGCCTTCTTGGCCTGCTTGCGCAGGGCCTGGATCTTCGTTGCGTCGGCTCCCAGCATATGGGTGAGCTGAGCGGAGTTCTGCAGCGAGTTGTACATGCTCTTTGCGATGAGCTTGCGCACGTTGGACATCTTGACAAGCTCGTAGGCAGTGCCTTCGCCGGGGAGACCCTCGGTATGATTGGGCTTCCAGACCTTGAGGTCGCCTGCAGTAACGGTGCCGGCAAGTCCGGAACCTGCTCCGGGGCTGGCGAGTCCACCTTCCGCCATCTTGGCTTTTGCGAGGCCGGAGAGTTTGCCCTGGGCGGCCGATGCCGCTTCGATGTCGCGGGCTATGATCCTTCCGCCGGGGCCGCTGCCGGCCACCTGGGCGGTGATGACTCCCTTCTGTGCGGCAAGGGTACGTGCCCTCGGAGATACGGGGCCGCCTACAGGGCCGTCACCAAGGTTGCGTGCGGGAGCATCTTCGGCCGCTGCGGCAGGTCCTGCTGCGGGAGCGGACTCCGCCGCTGCTGCGGGAGCCTCTTCCTTGGCCGGCGCGAACGGGCTCGGGTCTTCTCCCGGCTCGCCTATCACCATTACATTCTGGAGACAGGGGACTTCATCTCCCGACGCCCAGAAAATGGCAAGGACGGTGCCTTCGAATTTGGAATCTTCCTCGAAGGAAGCCTTGTCGGTCTCGTACCCGAAGAGTACGTCCCCGGTTTTGACCTTGTCGCCTACTTTTACTTTCAGATCGGAGAGGAAGCAGCTCTCCACAGATTGCCCCTGTTTGGGCATTATTACTGCATTTGCCATATTATTGATAGCACTTAATTTCGCTTTGGAGCAAGAGGAAGCCACCTTCGATAGTGGCAGCATTTGCCCTTCCAAAGGTGGCCCCGTAGTTGGACTTCAGAAAGTTATGCTTTTCCTTTGCCAAAATAATCTTCGATTATTATTGCAAAGATAGCACAAAATTTCTTCGTTTCCTTTGTTTTTTGGAGTTTTTATTTTTCTTTTCTTTCTATTCGTTAAATCCGTTGTCTGTAAGCACTACCGCAGCACTGGTTGCGGAGCCCTTGAACATCCAGTCTTCAATGTTATCCTTGGTGATAACCGTTTCAACTCCAAGCTTGTTTATCGTTCCGGCGATCTTGCAGTTCTTGACCGTCATGGCATAATTCGGCCTACCCGCCATCATGCCTACGGAACCGGCTACAAGGCTGCCTACATAGGCGTCGCTCGTCGAAACGCATCCGTCGATGACGGCGCTGGCATGGAAGCCGGAACCGATCATTCCGCCCACCCATGCTTTACCGAGACCGGCGGCCAGATGCTTGATCTTACCGCTTAACGTGCAGTTCTTGATAAGGCAGTGGTTGGCGTTCTTCTGCTGGTATGCGCACACGCCGGCGACGATCCTTTCGATGTCGGACGCACCGATGTCGATGCTGCCGCCGATGGAACAGTTCTCTACGAGCATATCCACGTTGACCGTGGTCGCAATTCCAGCTCCTCTGGCTCCGGAGATTCCTGCAAGGTCGATCTTTGCATTGAAGTCACAGCCGGAGACCACGAGTCCGTTCTCTTCGGAAAGCAGATACTTGGAGTTCTGGGCAAGTGCAACGAAGCCGCCGACATGGCTGGACGTCGTGGCGTTGGAACTCTTCAGGGTCAGGTTTCCAAGACTCTT
>CAMHTE010000078.1 GCA_946187975.1 uncultured Bacteroidales bacterium
CAAAATTAGCAATTCTTGGATTGAAAGCAAATAATAAAGCGACAGGAGTTGAGAGGTCGGCTTCGCACAGCGAAGCGGCTACGAATTAAGGCTTGCTGTCCAGCAAGCCTTAATTCGTAGCCTCTACAGGAATCGAACCTGTATTTAAGGTTTAGGAAACCTCCGTTCTATCCGTTGAACTAAGAGGCCATCATACCCGCGGCCAGGCCGCCGTATTCTACTGAGCGTCCTTGACGATAATCTGACGTCCGCGATAGTAACCGCACTCGGGGCATACCCTGTGGTACATTACGGTTGCACCGCAGTTGGGACATGTCGCCAGCGTGGGAACGGGAGCGAAGTCGTGAGTACGCCTCTTGTCCCTTCTCTGCTTGGAGAGTTTGTGTTTAGGATGTGCCATTGTTCTATACTTTTATATTTGTTATTTCAACAAGTTCTTCAGCCCAGAGAAAGGACTCCCGGGGGAATCCTGACGCTCGGTTTCTTCGTGGTTCAGGTACTTGACGGTCTCGGGATTGCACTCCCCGTCCGGATGCACCCTGCGCATCGGCAGCGACGTGCAGACGTAGTCGTAGACGAACTGGCTCAGGTCCAGCTCCGTCTCCCCTTCGGGAAGCATCACTATCTCGCGGTCGTCAGCTTCGGCCCTTCCCGGGGCGTCGCCGAACTTCACGCTCAGCGCAAACCCGGTGGAAACCGGCAGCTGAAGTTCCTCCAGACATCTGTCGCAGAGGACCTTGACCGTCCCGTCTATCCGGCAGTCAATCCCTATGAAGTGCGACGACTTTTCGACGTGCACGTCAAGCTTGAGATCGGCATCCAGGATATCCGAACCTTCGAAATTGCCAAAGAACGAACTGTCGGCAAGCCAGCTAAACCGGCTGCCGCCTTGTGTCAGGCCATTTAACGGTACAACAAAGGGTTGCAAAGGTAACAATTTTTTTCTATTAATCAATCAGCGTTGTCACTATTTCTTTTGCGCGCCAGAGGGTCGAGCAAAATCTTGCGTATACGCATGTGGTGCGGTGTGATTTCCACCAGTTCATCCTCCTGGATATACTCCAGGGCCTCCTCCAGCGAGAACTTTATGGCCGGAGGAAGAATAATCTTTTCGTCCGAACCGGCAGCCCGTACGTTGGTAAGCTTCTTGGTCTTGCAGATGTTGATGTTGAGGTCCCTCTCGCGGGTATGCTCTCCCACCACCTGGCCGGCGTAAATCTCCTCGCCAGGCTCCACGAAGAAGCGTCCACGGTCCAGGAGCTTGTTCATCGAATAGGCTATGGCCTCTCCCGTTTCCAGCGACACCAGCGAACCGTTGTTGCGGTGTTCGATCTCGCCCTTGAACGGCTGATACTCCTTGAAGCGGTAGGCTACTATGGCCTCTCCCTGGGTGGCGGTAAGAAGATTGCTGCGCAGTCCCATAAGGCCGCGGGTGGGGATCTCGAACTCCAGCATGGTACGGTCTCCGCGGGGCTCCATGTGTATGAGGGCACCCTTGCGGCGGGTAGCAATCTCTATCGCGGCGCCGACGAATTCCTCGGGAACCTCAATAGACATCTCCTCTATGGGCTCGCAACGCTGACCTCCTATAGTCTTGTCCAGGACCTTGGGCTGGCCAACCTGAAGTTCGAAGCCCTCGCGGCGCATGGTCTCGATAAGCACCGACAGATGCAGCACACCGCGCCCGTAAACCACGAAAGAATCGGCTGAAAGACCGGGCTTTACACGAAGGGCAAGGTTCTTTTCGAGCTCACGCTCAAGACGCTCCTTAATATGGCGGGAAGTAACGAATTTGCCGTCCTTTCCGAAGAAGGGAGAGTTGTTGATGGTGAAGAGCATGCTCATGGTAGGCTCGTCCACCGAGATGGGAGGGAGGGCCTCCGGATTCTCGAGATCCGCTATTGTATCGCCGATTTCGAAACCCTCGACACCTACGACCGCGCAGATATCGCCGCAGTTAACCTCGTCCACATTGGCCTTACCCAGACCCTCGAATACCATCAACTGCTTGATCTTGTGCTTCTGCACTATGTCGTATCGCTTGCAGAGGCTGATCTGCTCACCGGAACGGAGCGAACCGCGGGTAATCTTACCCACTGCGATGCGCCCGACGTAAGGCGAGTACTCCAACGACGAAATTAGCATCTGGGGAGTTCCTTCCACCACCTGCGGGGCGGGAATCTCTTCGAGAATGACATCGAGAAGAGGAGTTATATCACCCGTGGGCTTGCGCCAGTCAAGCGACATCCAGCCCTGTTTTGCTGAGCCGAACACGGTCTTAAAATCCAGCTGCTCCTCGGTAGCGTCGAGGTTGAACATGAGGTCGAACACCTCTTCCTGAACCTCGTCCGGACGGCAGTTGGGTTTATCTACCTTATTGATAACGACTATGGGCTTTTTACCAAGCTGAATGGCTTTCTGGAGGACGAAGCGCGTCTGGGGCATGCAGCCCTCAAAAGCGTCCACAAGCAGTAGAACACCGTCCGCCATATTCAGCACGCGCTCCACCTCACCACCGAAATCACTGTGGCCCGGAGTATCGATTATATTGATCTTTACATCCTTGTACGTGACCGACACGTTCTTAGCAAGGATGGTGATGCCGCGCTCACGCTCAAGATCATTGTTGTCCAGGATGAGCTGCCCGAGATTCTCCGGCTGACGCACGAGATTGGCCTGATAGATCATACGGTCTACCAGCGTCGTCTTGCCGTGGTCGACGTGGGCTATTATGGCTATATTTCTGATTTGCTGCATTGCTCTACTAATTAACGCGCAAAGATAGTAAAAAAATACTCCCCCTGAAAGGGGGTGCAGAGAGCTAGGAAAGAAAAACAGGCTGACCAACCGGCCAGCCTGTTAAAACGTAATTCTACGTGAGCAAAATTACTGCTTCTCGATGATAACAGCACGGTTGAGCTCAGGGCTGCTGAACCTCTCGGTGCCATCCCACTCGATGACGGTGATGTTCTCACGGCTTACGCCGAGTTCGTCAACGAGGTTGTAAACGGTCTGGGCGCGCTGCTCAGAGAGCTGCTTGTTGCGCTTCTTGGAACCGGTCTTGAGGTCGGCGCTTCCGTTGAGGGTGAACTTAACGTTCTGGCCACGGCTGATGATGTTCTTAATGGCATACTCAGCGTGAGCCTTCTCACGGGCGGTGAGCTTGGACTGGCCAATCTCGAAGTAAACAACGACGGGCTCGTCGAAGAGACCCTCGTAGTCGCCCTTAGCGGCGTTAGCCTTGGCAAGCTCGTCCTTGAGCTGCTCGGCCTCAGCCTGAGCGTTCTTGGCGGCCTCAGCCTCTTCCTGGGCCTTTGCGACCTTGGACTCAGCGTCATCCTTGGCGGCCTCGGCGGCTGCGATAGCAGCAGCGGCAGCGGCGGCGGTGGTAGCGGTACGTGTCCAGTTGGACTTACCGAACTTGCGGGCAATACCGAGCTCAGCCTTCCAGTAGTTGTAAGTGTCGTCAGGGTTCATTGCGAGCCTACCGTCGGAGAGGATTCCACCGAGGTCGCCCCAGAGAGCCCACTTTTCGCCAAGTGCGAAGGTAGCGAAGATACCAGCACCGGCACCTGCACCGAGAAGGCCGTGTGCCTTCATGAACGGAGCGAGGGAAAGGTAAGGGGAAACTTCAAACTTCCTGCCTTCCTTGTAACCCCACCATGCGTTGCAGATGTTCCAGAGAATGTCTGCGTGGAAGTAGTTGAGATTGAACACTACATCCTGAGGAGCTGCGACAGACTGGAAACCGGTCCAGCCGAAACGAACACCGTAGCAGGGCTCAATCCACTTGAGGGCGAAGAGTTCGATACCAATGGGAAAATCGTTGAAGAAGTTACCCATCTGGCCCCAAACCTTAGGGATGTAGAGGGGAGAAGTGGTGGTGGTAGGAAGGTTCCAACCAAGACCGACTACCCAGTTATCCCAGAAGCCGTTTGTTTCATAACCGCCGAATTTGAGATTACCGTTCTCGTCCCGGTTGGTTTCCTGGGCGAATGCTGCAGTGGCAATCAAAAGGGCAGCTGCAATTGCAAAAAACTTTTTCATACTTGTTTATTAGTTAACTAAAAATGATTGTTCCTTCATGGGGATATTTCATGCAAAGTTAACAACTTTTCAACAATTCGCAAAATATTTGATTAAATATCGCTCAACGCCTGCTTTTCCACCCAACCCTGACGTCCGTCGGAAAGGGCTATATTGCGCCATTGTCCGACCTCGTCGAGTATACGGACCTTGGTACCTTCGTGCAGTATGAAAAGATCCTTTCCTTCCCCTGCTCCTGGAGCGCTCTTCGCCGCCACTACAGGTTTTGTAACTATCGCGGAATCAATGCTGTACCATGCCCTGCGAAGGCGTCCAGCGAAGGTCAGACACATCAGCGAAAGCAGCAACAGGACCACTCCGGAATAGAATCCGGTACGTCTCCATGAACTTCTGCGGCCCAACAGGAACAGCAGTGCCATGGCAAGTGCGGCGGCAAGAAGAACCAGCGACAGGACGGCCCATGCGTCTGACGGAAGTGAATGTGCGGCAGACCGTATCCAGCCCGTCAGGAAGAACTCCGGCACTGCGTCTATCTTGTCCTGAAGCAGGGAATTCGCAAACGCCAGATTGTATTTTGCAGCTTCGTACGAAGGATCGGCCTTGAGCGCCTTCTCGTAATAGAGTATGGCTCCGGCCCTGTCGTCCTGTTTGAACAGGGCGTCGCCGATATTGGTGTAGAGTTCCGGCGAAACAAGTCCGAGGGAAGCTATCGCCTCCCAGTCGCGGGCGGCATCCTGCCAGCGGCCGTCAGAATAAGCCTCGGTTCCGGCCACCCACAGCGAATCGGTATAGGAATCTGAAGCCTTCGCCCCTGCTGGAATCAGCATCAGGATCATGGCCAGCGCAGACCCGGCTACTTTTCCGGAAGGCTTCCTGCGAAGTGCCGAATCAATATCCGCCACTACCTCGACAGCCTCGGAATAATGGGCGTTCATGGCTTCGTAACCCGGATCTGGAGCGTATCTGGCATATTCGCAGGCATCCAGCAACTTACCGAAGCTTTCCGCCATGCCGGCAGGGACTCCCGCCTGTTCCATCGTATTCATGATATTGTCCTTACCCATATCGGATGCCGAAAGATTGAACTTGTCGGAAACAAATCCAAGGAGAGCTTTATGAAGTTCTTCGTAAAAGGCTGTGTAGAGATTCCTTCCCATATACTCCCCTGCCACCGACAGGCGCTTGCGTGCCATCTTGGTAGCCCCGCGGTTGCGGGATCCGACGACGTCAGCCTTCCTGACGGCCATCCCCTTCAGCAGGAAATACAGAGCGCAGGAGATAAGGAGGATGGCAGCCAGCACGATCCAGTATGCCGTAGAAAAGACGAAGAAACTGCCGTTCGCACGAAGTTTAGGCATCCGCGTCTCAATGAATCGTATGTCGCTGCCAAGGTCTTTCACGTCCCTCCGGGTCACGCCAGGAACCAACTGACCCCCGCCGGAAACAGGTTCGGCCACTCCCTCTCCCCTTGATACCGACAGATGCATGGGTCCAGCGCTGGCGGTCATATACCTGCCGGCCTGGATATCGTACCAGCTGAATTCCACGGGACCGATTTCGAATTCTCCGTGACTGCGGGGAATGAAGGGATACTCGAATGTTTTGGACCCGGAGCCGTTACGCGCCTTGATATCGTAAACTTCGAAATCGGGAGGGAAAGACACCGCCGGGGCCTCCAGCAGCGATACGTTGCCGCTACCGGATATTGTTACCATAAGCGAGGCGGCATCGTGGGCTTTCAGCGAATCGCGGGTGAGCGAAGCCGAAATCTTAAAGTTGCCCACTCCCCCGCTGAAAGAGGAAGGAGCCCCGGCCGGAAGGGGCGAGACATGTAGTGTCGTCGCCGGGGTTGAAACCCGTTTGCGGACCGTCTTTACCCCGTCCTGAAAGAAGCTGTCGAAGATGCTTCCGGAAGAAGTGCTCGCCTGCCTTACGTTTACGAGGCATACGAGTTCGGCCGGATCGACGGTGATGTCGCCGGCCTTCTGAGGAATGAGCGTCCAACTTCTCAGGACGGCGGTATTGAATATCTCTCCCCCGACATTCTCACGGCGGAAATTAATGTTCGTAGGGGCCTGCATCTCCTGGCTCCAGAAGCCGTTGAACGAAGGGAAACGGGCATCTTCGAAACCGGCTATATTCACTCTCTGGTAGAGCTTGAGGGTCGCGGTCATCGTCTCCCCGACCACCACTCGGTTCTTGCTGAAACTGAGGCGGAGATATACGTCCGAATCAGATATTGATCCTGCGGAGGACTGGGGCCTTTTAGACTCCTGGGAAGCACCCTGCCTGCCGCCCTGACCACCGGCCACTACCTCTATTCTGGTGCTGCCGGAGCTCACCGTCTTGCCCTTTACGGTAGCCGTTGCCGGCGATAGGGTGAACACACCGGCCTTGCGCGGCATCAGCACATAGGTATAGGTTGTCTGAGATGTCTTGGAGCTCTTGCCGTTCACTATACTGAAGGATGTGGAAGTGCCCTTCTGCGGGCCCCAGACGAGGGTAAAGTCATCCCCCGGATTCCACTCGAAAGCCGAAGGGGCATTTTCGCCCTCGATCACGAACGCCACGTTGAACTGCTCGTCGGCCGATACGAGATTCGGGGCCTCGACCCTTATGGTCTGGGACAGAGCTGCCATGCATGGCGCCAGAAATAGTATTGCGGCGAATAATATTCTCTTCATATTACCAGTTCTTCTCCTTTTGACGGGACTGCAGGGCGGCAGCCTTTTCCTTGTCTACCTTATCTTTTGTATCTTTTTCCTTGGCCTGGATAGCCTGAAGCATCTGCTGGGCCTGACGGGGCGAAATCTGCTGTTGCTGCTGTTGCTGATCCTGCCGGTCCTGGTTCTGATCCTGCGGCTGCTGCTGGGGTTGCTGCTG
>CAMHTE010000079.1 GCA_946187975.1 uncultured Bacteroidales bacterium
TATTGCTGGAGGGCCCACATCTCGTCGCGGTAGCGGGCGGCGGAGGTAAAGTCAAGGTCGGAGGCCGATTTTTTCATCCTGTCGCGGTCGTCGGAAATCATCTTTTCAATCTGTGCGCGTGACATCGAACGGATGACAGGGTCCTGAAGCACGGCCGCCAGGTCGGCGCGGACAAAGCCGTCGGAATAAGCGGCACCGGCCTCCCTGAGCGCATCGTGTCCGAATCCCACGGTAACCTCTCCCCTGCCGAAATCGGACGGATTAGGGATGTACTCCGGCTTATCGTACGAATTGGCGGCCGACACTCTTCCGGTGGTACCGCCGGCAAGCCGCCCGCCTACAGCTTTTGCCCCTCCCAGCTCTCCGATCAGAGCGTTGCTGCGGGTTTGGATCTGGGTGGGCGTGATATGATGCAGCTTATTGTAGGCTATCTGCTTGGTCCGGCGGCGGTTGGTCTCGCGGATGGTCTCGTCCATCGACGGGGTTATATGGTCGGCATACATTATCACCAGACCGTGCACGTTTCGGGCCGCCCGCCCCGCAGTCTGGGTCAGCGCGCGCCCGGTGCGGAGGAAGCCCTCCTTGTCGGCGTCGAGTATGGCCACTAGCGAAACGGACGGTATGTCAAGCCCTTCGCGAAGCAGGTTTACTCCCACCAGCACATCGAACAGGCCGTTCTTGAAATCTTCGATTATTTCCACCCGCTCGGAAGTATCAACGTCGGAGTGGATGTAGCGGACGCGCACCCCTATGCGGCGCAAGTACTCGTCAAGCTCCTCCGCCATACGTTTGGTAAGGGTTGTAACCAATACCCTTTCGTCCACTTCGGCTCTCTTGCGTATTTCTTCTACAAGGTCATCCACCTGCCCTTCGATGGGACGCACTTCGATGGGCGGGTCGAGAAGGCCGGTGGGACGCACCAGCTGCTCCACCACCAGCCCCTCCGACTTCTCAAGTTCGTAGTCGGCAGGAGTGGCGCTCACATATACGGTCTGGCCTGTAAGAGCCTCGAATTCATCGAATTTGAGCGGTCTGTTGTCCGACGCGGCGGGCAGCCTGAAGCCATATTCGACAAGAACGCTCTTGCGCGAATGGTCGCCTCCGTACATAGCCCTCACCTGAGGCAGGGTCACGTGGCTCTCGTCTATGAAAGTAATGAAGTCCTTGGGGAAATAATCCAGCAGGCAGAAAGGCCTTTCACCCTCCTTGCGGCCGTCGAAATAACGGGAGTAATTCTCGATTCCGGGGCAATACCCCATCTCCTTTATCATCTCCAGATCGTACTCCACCCTCTGCTTGAGACGCTTGGCTTCCAGGCCCTTGCCGATTGACTCGAACCATTCAAGCTGCTTGACAAGGTCGTCCTGGATGGCGCTTACCGCAGAAATCGAGCGTTCCCGCGTCGTCACGAAGTTGGTAGCCGGGCATATGCTCACGTGGTCTATTTCCTCGATGTGGGCACCGGTCACAGGATCGATGAGGCTCAGCCCGTCCACTTCGTCGCCGAAGAACTCCACCCTCACGGCCTCGTCCGCTCCGCCCAGGAACACGTCGATGATATCGCCGTGAACCCTGAAAGTACCCCTCTTGAAATCGGTCTCGGTACGGTTGTACAGAGCATCCACCAGCTTGTACAGCAGGCCGGTAAGGCTCCTTCTCTCCCCCTTGCGGACTTCTATGGTCTGGGCGTGGAAATCTTCAGGATTGCCGATGCCGTACAGGCAGCTTACGCTCGAAACCACTATAACGTCGCGCCTTCCGCTCATCAGGGCCGATGCGGCCGACAGACGGAGTTTTTCTATCTGGTCGTTGATGCTGAGGTCTTTCTCGATATATGTGTCGGTGGTAGGGATGTAGGCCTCGGGCTGATAGTAATCGTAGTACGACACGAAGTACTCCACCGCATTGGACGGGAAGAACGACTTGAATTCACCGTACAGCTGGGCGGCAAGGGTCTTGTTGTGGCTCAAAATAAGCGCCGGCCTCTGAAGGCGCTCTATGACGTTAGCCATGGTAAACGTCTTGCCCGATCCCGTAACGCCCAGAAGGGTAACGTCGGGCACGCCGCTGCGCAGAGCCTCGCAGAGCCCTTCTATAGCCTCCGGCTGGTCTCCGGAGGGCTTGTAGGATGAATCAAGGACAAATTTCATTTCTGTTGCAAAAGTAGGAATAATTGTTCTATATTTGCATATATGGAAGAAGAACTCTTGTCAGTAAAAGCGCGTAAAATAGCGCAGGATGCCCTGGAGGGGGAACTCAGATACGACGGGACCCCTTTCATCTCGCATGCCGACGGTGTAGCGTCCATAGTTACATCGGAAATCGGCCTTCCCGACCCTTGTGCGGCAGCTGTATATCTGCACGAGGCTACGCGTGTGCATAAAGACATCGACATCAGAGAGTTCCCGCAGGATGTGCGCATGATGGTGGAAGGCCTCAACAAGATATCCACCATCAAGCCCAAAGACACGCGCCTGGAGGCGGAAAACTACAAGAAGCTAATTGTCCAGTACTCTACCGACCCTAGGGTGAGCGTCATCAAGATAGCCGACAGGCTTGAGGTGATGCGCCATTTGAACATTTTTCCCAAGACCTCGCGTGACCAGAAGCTCCTCGAGACGCTCATGCTCTATATGCCGCTGGCGCACCAGCTCGGCTTGTACAACATCAACAGCGAGCTGGGCAACATCTATTTCAGCCACGCCGAGCCCGAGCAGTACAGAGCCATCACCAACAAGCTCAAGGCCACGGAAAAAGAAAGGGAGCGCCTGACCCGCGAGTTTATCGAGCCGCTCAAGAAGAAGCTCTCCGACGCAGGCATCTCCTACAAGCTTAAGATCCGCACCAAGAGCGCCTGGTCGATATGGCGCAAGATGCAGGTGCAGAAGGTTCCATTCGAGGGTGTGTACGACGTGTTCGCCATCCGCTTCATCATCGACTGCAACGACGATCCGGCGACCGAAAAAGACCTCTGCTGGAAAGTATATTCATACGTTACCGAAGAATACGAACCCGACACAAAGCGGCTGCGCGACTGGATCACCACCCCCCGTCCCAGCGGTTACGAGAGTCTGCACATCACGGTAAAGAACCGCCAGGGCAGCTACCTGGAGGTGCAGATACGCACCAAGCGCATGGACGACGTGGCCGAAAACGGGCCCGCCGCACACTGGGCGTACAAGGGCGTCAAGCATGAGCAGACCACCGACAAATGGCTGCTGAGCGTACGCGATGCCCTGGAGCATCCGCTTAGCACCAACCCGGAAGACCTCCCGGCCCCGCCCGACAAAGAAATATTCGTTTTCACCCCCACCGGAGAGTTGAGGATACTCCCCACGGGTGCCTCGCTGCTCGATTTTGCGTTCAACATCCACTCCGGCCTGGGAGCACGCTGCATCGGAGGCAAGGTCAACGGAAAGGCCGTACAGCTTAAAGAGAAACTCAAAACCGGCGACTCGGTTGAAATCCTCACCCGCAAAGACCAGAAGCCCAGCCGCGACTGGCTGAACTGGATCGTGACTTCTAAGGCGCGCTCCAAAATCAAGCTTGAGCTGGACGCGGAAGAAAGAAAGAGGGCCGCAGAAGGACGCGAGCTGCTGGAAAGGCGCCTTCGCAACTGGAAGATGGAATTCCCCGACGTGATGCAGACCGAATACATGAAGGCGCACAAGTTCAGTTCCGTGCTTGCATTCATGGCCGCGATAGCAAACGGCGAGGTGGACATCAACGCCATCAAGGCCTACATACTTGAGAAGTCAAGCAAAGAGCCGGAGGTCCAGCAAGAGCACATCGTAAAGGAAAAGGTCCCCGGCTACGCCGGAGACGGCGAAGACATTCTGGTGCTTAACGCCCGGGATGTCAAGGGCCTGGACTACAAGATGGCGGCCTGCTGCAATCCCGTTTTCGGGGACGACGTATTCGGCTTCGTCACGCGCAGCGCCGGAATCAAGATACACCGCATATCCTGCCCCAACGCCGCCCGCCTGATAGAGCGCTACCCCTACCGCATTCAGAAGGTAGTATGGCAGGAGACGGCGGCGGCAGGCAGCTTCCTTGCCACCCTGTTCATCGTTTCCGACAGCGAGCATTCCGTGATGAGCGCCATTCTCGACGTTACCGGGCAGTTCAGGGTGTCGGTACGTTCTTTCAACGTAAACGAGAATCACCGCAACGGCACCTACGAGATTACCCTGCGCCTGCTGGTTCCCTCAAATCTTGAGCTCGACAAAGTAATTTCGCAAATTGCCGCCCTCAAGCAAGTCTCCAAAGTCAAACGCCAATAAAAAAAAATGATTATCTTTGTGAGATTTCAACTCTTGGAGAAATGGCAGAGCAGATTAATTACACCGACGACAACATAATAACCCTTGAAGGAGTAGAGCACATCCGGATGCGCCCCGGTATGTACATCGGGCGCCTGGGCAACGGCAACAATCAGGGAGACGGTATTTACGTCCTTCTTAAAGAAGTTGTCGACAACTCTATAGACGAGTTTGCCATGGGTTTCGGCAAGCAGGTGCAGATACAGGTCGAGAACGGCGAGGTGAGCGTGCGCGACTTCGGACGCGGCATTCCCCTCGATTCCGTCGTCAAGGCCGTAAGCATATTGAACACCGGCGGCAAGTTCGACGACAAAGCCTTCAAGAAGTCGGTAGGTCTCAACGGCGTGGGCACGAAAGCAGTCAACGCCCTCTCCGAACGTTTCTATGTCTGCTCATACCGCGACGGCGAATGCTCCTGGGCGCGTTTCGAGCGCGGCGAACTCATTGACAGCGGCAAAGACAGCACCAAAGAGAAGAACGGCACGCTTGTCCGCTTCTACCCCGACACTATGATGTTCGGGGACTTCCATTACAACATGGACTATGTCGAGACCATGGTCAAGAACTACTCCTACCTCAAGAGAGGCCTGACCCTGGTACTTAACGGCACTCCGTACAAATCAGAGAACGGACTGCTCGACCTGGTCAACGAAAACCTCAGCGAGGAGCCTCTCTATCCGCCTATCCACCTCGAAGGAGAAGACATCGAGATAGTTCTCAGCCACGGCAATGCGTACGGCGAAAATATTGCTTCTTTTGTCAATGGCCAGAACACCCGGGACGGAGGCACCCACCTCGCCGCCTACCGCGAAGCCATAGCCAAGACTCTCAAAGACTTCTTCAAGAAAAACTACGAGCCCGCCGACTGCCGTCAGGGCATCGTAGGCGCCATAAGCATACAGATCCAGGAGCCCAACTTCGAAGGCCAGACCAAGACCAAGCTCGGTTCCAACTATATGTGGGAGAAGCAGACCCGCGACGAAAAAGGCGCTCTCAAAACCGACATCGGCCCCACCATACGCAGCTTCGTCAACGACTTCGTCTCCAAGAATCTCGACAACTATCTCCGCATCCACAAAGAGATTGTTCCCGTCATAGAAGATAAGATAAAGGCATCCCAGCAGGAGCGCGAGGAGATTTCGGGCATACAGAAAAAGACCCGCGAGCGCAACAAGAGGAGCAACATCTACAACAAGAAGCTGCGCGACTGCCTCTATCACTTCAACGACAAAGTCACGGAAAAGACGCAGGAAGACATTGAGCGTTCCAGCATCTTCATCACCGAGGGCGACTCGGCAAGCGGTACCATCACCAAGGCGCGCAACGCCAACTACCAGGCTGTCTTCAGCCTTCGCGGCAAGCCCATCAACTCCTACAAGGAGAGCCGCAAGAAGGTGGCCGAAAACGAAGAACTCAACCTCCTCATCAACGCCCTGGGAGTGGAAGACGACCTCGACAACCTGAGGTACAACAACATCATAGTGGCCACCGATGCCGACGACGACGGGATGCACATACGGATGCTGGTCCTCACCTTCATCATGAAGTACTATCCCGACCTGATCCGCCGCGGGCACGTCCATATTCTCCAGACTCCCCTCTTCAGGGTCAAGAACAAAAAAGAGAACCGCTACTGCTACAATCAGGAAGAAAAAGAAAAGGCGATACGCGATCTGAAAACGGGCGTGGAGATAACCCGCTTCAAAGGCCTCGGAGAAATCAGCTCGCACGAATTCACCGATTTCATAGGCGAAAACATGCGCCTCGATCCGGTATCCCTCGCCGAAGAAGAATCCATACACGACATCATGGACTTCTACATGGGAGACAACACATCTGACCGCCAAAGGTTCATCCGCGCCAATCTCCGCAGCGAACAGGAACTCGAAGACATCGACATCTAAATACGTTATTTTGTGCTTGCTGCAGCCTTCCGGGGGCCTTTGTTTCATAGTCT
>CAMHTE010000080.1 GCA_946187975.1 uncultured Bacteroidales bacterium
GACACATTGATGAAATCGGACAGGAAATCATCCTACGAAATGACACATTGACCGAAAAATAATTATATTTGTCTTCCGTATGAAACGTCTGTGCATATCCCTGGCCGTATTGCTGGTATGTTGTATGCCGGCAGCGGGGCAGATTTACTCTCCCGGAGCAAATCCTTCCAACGTGATGTGGAGTTCGATCAGCACCGAAGCGTACGAAATCATTTATCCGCGCGGCATGGATTCCCTTGCCAGGGCCTATGCCGTTTCGCTGGAGAAGTACCGCGGACTGGAGGCCGCCGGCTGCGGATTTGCGCCCAACGAAAAGTATAATAAACGTTTCCCCATAGTCCTTCATCCCTTCGGAGCCTACTCGAACGGCATGGTCAGCTGGGCCCCGAGGGCGATGCACCTCTACACCGTTCCCGAGGCGTTGAATCCGGAATCAACCCCGTGGATAGACCAGCTTGCCGTGCACGAAAGCCGCCACGTCGCGCAGATGCAGCTGGGCAAGGCCATGTCCAGGACGATGAATTACCTGATGGGGGAACTGTGGCCCGGGCTGGTGTCCGGAATGTACCCCGGCCCCGCCCTGCTGGAAGGGGATGCCGTCGTTGCGGAAACGGCTCTCGGCAAAGGAGGACGCGGGCGTACCGCCGATTTCCTAGAGTATTACCGCGTGTGCTTTGCGGACAGCCTATACCGCGACTGGTACCAGTGGCGCTGGGGTTCCCAGAAAAGGTACACTCCCGACTATTACAGGGCCGGATACGTCCTCAACTCCGGCATGCGCGCCTTTTACGGCGATAACTTCTTCGCCCATTACACGCGCCGCATACTGAAGCGCGGACTCCCTCTATCCAACCTGAAGAGAACGGTGGAAGAGGCCTCCGGGAAGACCTTCCATACAACTTTCAACGAAATTCAGAAAAACCTTACCGGTATATGGGCGGCCGACGAAGAGAGGCGCGGCCCCTTCATCGACGGAGAATCCGTAACGTCCCCCGCCCGTCTGTACGACAGTTATACCTCCCTTGTATTTGCCGACGACGAACTGCTTGCCCTGCATGCCGGGCTTTCGAACAACAGGGAGCTGGTAATGCTTGATTACAACGGCAAGCCCTGGCACATGAACTGGTTCTCACAGTCCACATCCCGTCTGGCATACAGCCCAACTCTGGAAGCACTGCTTTGGACAGAATCCAAGCCCGATTCCCGGTGGGAGAATAAATCCACCTCCGTCCTCAAGTCAAGGAACGGATGGGGGATGGTGCGTACGATTGCAGCGGGCGCAAAATACTACAACCCGGCTCCGGACCCGGTATCGCAGGATGTAGCTTTAGTGCAGTATTACGACAATGGCGCCGCTTCCGTAGTTGTCCTGGACGGGAAAACCGGGAAAAAGCTTTTGGAATACCCCGCCCCTGAAGACGTTCAGCCTGTAGAGCCGGTGTGGACGAAGGATGGCTTGTTCGTGAGCGGCATCAACGGCGACGGATATACCATATACAGGATCAACAGCGTTGACGGAGCTTTCTCCAGCCGCCTTGGATGGTCTCCCCTGTTCCCTGCCGACCATGCCAAAATCAACCGCCTGTTCGGTCGCGACGGACTCATCTGGTTCTCCTCGGACATGAACGGGGTCAACAATCTCTATTCGGTCGATCCCGCCGACGGAACTATCCTACAGCGGACTTCTACCCGTTTCGGTGGCAACGAGTTTGCCTTCGCCCCGGACGGGGATCTTTACTATTCGGCCCCTACGGTAAAATCGCGGGAGATACGCAGGATTGCGGCGGATTCACTGCTCGCCATTCCCGTGCAGTTCCATACTCCCTGCCATCCCGTCGCCGAAGCGCTGAGCGCGATGGAGCCGTCACAACCGGATCCGGAGTTTACCGCCAGCATTTCAGAACCGCGCAATTATTCCAAGTTCAAGCTGCCGCGTATCCATTCCTGGGCACCACTGTACGTGGATATGGACATTGCCAGCACGCTCACATACGAAGAGACCGTTTACACCGGGGCCACGGGCGCCACAGCCTTCTTCCAGAATGACCTCGGCACAACGTGGGGGTCGGTCGGAGTGAGTCTGAGTTCTCTGGATACCCTGAAAAACAATGACTATGGGTTCCGCCCCTCTTTCCATGCGCAGCTGGTCTTCTCCGGTCTGCCGATGAAGCTGGAACTGCGGGCGGATGTCAACGAAAGGGATGCTCATCATTACCGGATTCCGTTCCAAAAGACTTCCAGCAGTTTAACAATAGGCACCCCATACATGGTCTGTCTGGATGAGCCCTATTACAGGTTGTCGGCCTGCGGATACCTGCCTTTCGACCTTTCGTCCGGAGGCTGGAACAAGGGAGCGGTACTGTCATTTAAGGGCATGGTAACCAATGACATGGCCGATGCGCTGGGAGTGATGCTGGGCTCATTTGCACATGGCGATGGAAGGGTTTCCTTCTTTGAGATGGCCGCCACAGCATATTCAGTGCTGCCTACGCTGCCCTCCTGCATATACCCGAAACTTGGAATTGGAGGGAAGCTTGGGTATGTTACACCGGGGGGCATAAGAGTATCTTACCCCTTGCACGACTATAGCGAACACTGGACCGGCAAGGTATACGCATACCTGCCCGGACTTCTGGATACCCACGGTTTCAAATTAAGCGCTGAATACACCGGCGTTATGGGCAGCCACTGGGTGAATGCCGACCATTTGGAAATCAACGCAAACTATGCATTCCCCTTCGCGCCAGTGGATTGGAGTTTCCTGGGCCCCGTGGCATATATCCGCAATTTCGAGGGGATCCTTCATGCGGACTACAACACCTCCCGCATGCAGCTCATCAACAAACCGGCGACCGGACCGGACCGCGAGACCGTCTCCCGTTCGCGCATCGGAGCAACGGTTCAGGTCCGCCTTTCCAATTTCCTCTGGGCCCCTGCGGACGTCCGCATAGGCGTCCGGCGTATGTACGACATCACCTCCCCGGAAGACTCCTTCACAGAGATGGTACTGTCGACCGATTTGTTCTAATAGGATTTGCGGCAGCTATTTTCTCCTGTCCACCCACCGCCAGAGAAGCCACATCAGCGCTCCCCAGACAAAGAAGATGGCATAATGCAGCCATTTCGGGGCCCGTGCAGTGTAAGAAGCCTTCTCGGTGAGATCCTGGATGGCCGGATCGTCGGCATAGAAGTAGGCGCCCGCCCCGAAGTCGTACTGAGGGCTGAGGCCGAGACGCCGCCACATGATATACAGGGCCAGACACAAAACGGTGACCGCCAGAGCGACGGTCACCGCCTTGATTATCCTGGTCTTCCTGTCCACTATTTATACAGGTCCAGCACCGGCACGTCGAATACTACGCCGCTGAGCAGGAACCACACCGCGAACAGGGTGAGGGCGATGTTGAACACCTGTCCCACAACATAGAGCCACAGGACCTTGCCGCCCTGCATCTGCTTGATAAGGCTCTTGAAATTGGTGTCGAGACCTATGCTCGTGAAGGCGAGTACGAACGCCCAGTTCTTATACTGGTCCAGCACTCCGTTGATGGCCTTGACATCGGCTCCGCCGCACTGGGGGAGGAAGATGAAGGACGCCACCAGGCTTGCCACGAAGAATCCAATGATGAATTTGGGGAAGCGGGTCCAGATTTCGCCGGCACCTACCTTACTGCCACCGCTCTTATCCACATGCAGCGCGAAGAACAGAGCCACGAAGAAGGCGATGAAGCCGATGAGAATGTTCTGGATGCTCTTCACAAGCACGGCTGCCTGCTCTGCCTCGGGGCCGAGGGCGTTCCCTGCCAGAACCACGGCACCGGTGCTATCCACGGTACCTCCGATGAGCGATCCTCCCATAAGCTGGTTCATGCCGGCCCAGCGGATTATCATGGGCTCGAACACCATCATGAGGATGGTGAAGATGATGGAGATGCTGATTGCCAGCGAGAGGTCATCCTTCTTAGCCTTGGCTGCCGCTCCGGTTGCGATTGCAGCGCTGGTTCCGCAGACGGAGGTGGCTGCCGCAAGGGTGATTACCAGAGGCTTGTTGCCAATCTTAAGAACCATGGTGCCGAACCACCACATGAAGATGATAACCACGGGAGTGACTATCCAGGCTATGCCGAGACCGTACAGGCCGAACTTTGCGATATTGCTGAACAGCACGCTGAAACCCATAATCACGAGTCCGGTCTTAATGTAGAATTCCGTGCGGATAGCGGGCTTGAGCCATTCAGGCGTGCCGACGGTATTCGATATCAGCAGACCTACGAGAAGTGCCCAGAAGGCCCACTCGAGATAGCGGTTGAGGGTGAACTCTGCGCTGATGAGGCGCACCACGATTGCCAGCACGAACAGAATCACGAACGCGGGGATGAACTTCTTGAGTTTCTCGCCCTGCAGCTTGACACCGGCTCCGAACAGCACCGCCAGCACCAGGAAAGTGCGGAGGAGTTTGATCCAGAAAGCGCCGTTGATCTGGGCGGCGAGCGCCTTGTGAGGCTCGATATTTTCCCAGAGATGCCAGGTGCTGAACTTCAGGGCCGAGAAGTCGAACGCCTTGGTAAGCACGGCGACCGCCCCTATCGCAATGATGATGAATCCCAGCCAGCAGGCCAGCCAGTCTTCGGTTTTCCAGAGTTTGGATACTTTGCTTTCGTTGCTCATATTGGTTTGGTTTTAGTTTTCCAGTCCTGCAAATATAGTTTATTTTACTCTCTTTTGCTATTTTTGCACACGATACCATGGCAGAAGCTCAGATAAGCTGCAGCAAGTGCGGAAAACGGTTCCCGGTGGAGACCGTTGCCTCCGTCAATACCGCCCGCGACCCGGAGGGAAAGGAAAGAATCCTGAACGGGGCGCTCTTCGTGCACGAGTGCCCGCACTGCGGCCAGAAGAATCTGGCATCGTGGCCCTTGTTGTATCACGACCCGGCGGTTCGTCTGATGGTTTGGCTAAGCGACGGAAATGAGGGCACAGAGGCGCGTATGCGTGAAGCCCTCTCCGCCGAAGGCCCCGAAGAATACACTCTCCGCATAGTGGATACCCCCGGCCAACTGATAGAAAAGATTAAGATCTTTGACGCAGGCCTGGACGACGTGGTGCTCGAGATGTGCAAATTCGTCACCCGTCAGGAACTTGGCAAGGACGTCGACCTGCTATTCTTCGGCATTGAGGGAGCCGACCACGAAATCACTCTCACCTATCCCGAGAAAGGGGAAATGCAGCTCGTGCGCATAGGCTTCAACGTTTATGAAGACTGCGCCGGAATAGTTTCGCGCAATCCGGACATAAAGAAAGCCGCGACCGGCCTTTGCAGGGTCAATCGCGGTTTCGTAGAACATTGGTTACGTTGACGGTAGTTCCGTTTACGCAGTTTTTTGAGCGAGCCACGTGCGTGGCGGTAGCGGAGTAAACGGAGCTACCGTCCGTGCAATTACAGCTGGCGGGCGCCGTCGCTGACTACAACGTCGTAAACTTTGGGTTCGTGGCCGAACTTGGCCGCGAATTCTTTTTTTGCAGCCGCCACGAAGGGCTCGTACAGTTCGTCCTTCACAAGGTTGATGGTGCAACCCCCGAAGCCGCCTCCCATCACGCGGGACCCGGTAACCTCCATCTTTCGCGCAAGTTTGTTAAGGAAGTCGAGTTCCGGGCAGCTCACTTCGTAAAGCCGGCTCAGGCCGAAGTGCGTCTGGTACATCATTTCGCCCACAGTCTCGTAGTCGCCGCGTTCGAGGGCATCGCAGACATCCAGCACACGCTGCACCTCTCCTATCACATACTCCGCGCGAAGGAAGTCCTCTTCCGGGATCTGCTCGCGGACCTCGTCCAGCCACAGGCGTTTGGCATCGCTGAGGAACTCAACCTCAGGGTGGTTCTTCCGTATTGCGGCGGCTGCATTCTCGCAGGATGCACGGCGTTTGTTATATGCACTTGAGGCAAGCTCATGTTTTACGCAGGAGTCAATGAGCACCACCTTGTAGCCCTTGGGATCGAAGGGGAAATACTTGTATTCCAGGGTTTTGCAATTGAGGCGAATGAGGCAGCCCGCCTTGCCGAAGCAGGATGCGAACTGGTCCATGATGCCGCACTTGACTCCGCAGTAGTTGTGCTCGGTGCTCT
>CAMHTE010000081.1 GCA_946187975.1 uncultured Bacteroidales bacterium
GTCAAGGTGAAGTTCACGGGAATTACTCTCCCTTCTCGAGTTTCTCCTTCAGAGCTGCAAGAGCGTCGATGTCACCGAGGGTGGTCTTCTCGACAGCCTTGTTGATGCTCTTCACGGCCTTGCTGGTGTTGCTAGCCTCGGTAGCGGCGGCCTTCTCTTTGACCTCCTGATAGGTGCGGAGGTGGCTGAGGAGGATGCGGTGGGTACTGCGACGGAGCTCGATGACCTTGAAGGGAAGGGTCTCGCCTGCCACGGCCTGCTTGCCGTCTTCCTTGAGGAGTTCGCGGTTGAACGCGAATCCTTCGGCGCCTTCGAGGGTGATGTTGGCACCCTTGTCGGTGGTGGAAGCTACGGTTCCCTCAACGGTGGAGCCGACGGGGAACTTGGCCTCTATCTCATCCCAAGGGTTGGGAGTGAGCTGCTTGTGGCCAAGGCTGAGCTTGTGGTTGGTCTCGTCGAAGTCAAGGATCTGGACCTCCAGGGAATCACCGGGAGCGACAACCTCTGAAGGATGCTTGATCTTGTTCCAGCTGAGGTCGCTGATGTGAACGAGACCCTCTACACCGTCCTCAAGCTCGGCAAAAACGCCGAAGTTGGTGACGTTGCGGACGGTAGCGGTGTGAGCGCTGCCGACAGGATATTTCTCGCGTATGCTCTCCCAAGGGTTGGGGGTCAGCTGCTTGAGTCCGAGGCTCATCTTGCGGGCCTCGCGGTCGATGCTCAGGATCTGGGCCTCGACTTCCTCACCGACCTTCAGGAATTCCTGGGCGCTGTGAAGCCTGGGGCTCCAGGACATCTCAGAAACATGTACGAGACCTTCCACACCGGGTTCGACCTCGATGAATGCGCCGTAGTCGGCGATGAGGATAACCTTACCCTTGACCTTGTCGCCGGGCTTGAGGTTAGGATCGAGGTTGTCCCAAGGATGAGCGGAAAGCTGCTTGAGTCCGAGGGCGATACGCTTCTGCTGCTCGTTGAAGTCGAGAACAACGACCTTGATCTGCTCGTCGAGTTTGACGATCTCCTCGGGATGGCTGACGCGGCCCCAGGAAAGGTCGGTAATGTGAATGAGTCCGTCCACGCCGCCGAGGTCCACGAATACACCGTAATTGGTGATGTTCTTGACGATTCCCTCGAGGACCTGTCCTTTCTCGAGCTTGCCGATGAGTTCGGCACGCTTGGCCTCCTGCTCGGCCTCGAGCAGTGCCTTGTGCGAAACTACCACGTTGCGGAACTCCTGGTTGATCTTGACGATCTTGAAGTCGATGGTCTGGTTGACATACTGGTCGTAGTCGCGGATGGGCTTGATGTCGATCTGGCTGCCGGGAAGGAAAGCCTCGATGCCGAACACGTCCACAATCATGCCGCCCTTTGTGCGGGTCTTGACGAATCCCTTGACGATCTCGTCCTTCTCAAAGGCCTCGTTAACCCTATCCCAAGACTTGAGCGCGCGGGCTTTCTTGTGGGAAAGAACGAGCTGCCCTTTCTTGTCTTCCGCATTCTCCACGTAAACTTCCACCTTGTCACCGACTTTGAGGTCGGGATTGTAACGGAATTCGGGAGCCTGGATGACGCCTTCGCTCTTGCCGCCGATGGTAACCACCACCTCGCGCTTGTTGATGGCCGTCACTTCGCCTTCCACGACCTCACCTTCCACGATCTTGGAAAGGGTCTTGTCGTAGGCTTCACGGATTTTCTCGCGCTCGTCGCCGCCGTAAACCTCGCTACCCTCAAAGGCTTCCCAATCGAAGTCCTCGGGTGCCACGGAGGCGTTCAGAGCCTTGGTTGCTTTTTCGTTAAGTTTTGTTTCTTCCATAATTTTTGAATGATACAAATTAGTTGTTTGACAATATGTTTTGACTCACGCCGGGACACGCCCGCGCGTAAAAGCCTGCAAAGATAGAAAAAGTTTTTTATATTTGCACTGCTATGAACGAACATCTTTTCCTTACCGATCTGGGAGCACAGATCCTCAGCTATACCTCGACCGTCCTGTTCCTTATTTATCTGGTCCTTCAGGTGATCAAGCACAGGGCCATGTGGAACGTCTATATACCCAGCTGCTTCGCCGCAATCATTACTTTCCTGGACAGCAACACCTGGGCTTTCGCGGCCCTGAACGTGTATTATGTCGTGATGGGTGCCGTGGGAATCATGAACTACAGGAGCATCGCCAATTCGGCGGAATCAAAGGGAGAAGACCTCTCCGGAAAGATCCTCCTGAATAAGCTTCCCATGAGGGACGTGCTGATTGCCGCTGCCATTACCGTACTGGGTATTCCGGCGCTGTATTTCATCCTTTCGATGTGCAACGACCACACTCCCCTGCTGGACGCAGTAGTGACAGCATTGAGCATCATAGGTACGTGGTGGCTCACCAAATCCTATATTCAGCAGTGGTGGCTTTGGATTATAGCGGACATTTTCGCTATCTGGATGAACATTATCCTGGTCGATCTCGGCTACACTGACAAGAAGCCGTTCATTGTAATGTTCGTCTTCTGCATAATCTCCTCCATCATCGGCCTTATTACCTGGAGCAAAAAAGGCAAGTACATAGGTTAGCCACACCTATGGCAATAAGGATGAGACCTCCGGCAATCTCTGCGCCGGAGCCGTAGCGGCGTCCCAGTGTCCGGCCCCCGAGAATTCCGGCGAAGACCGACAGCGCGGTAACCACAAAAACGGAAGGCAGAAGCAGGCGCATACCGTCAAATGAAGAATCAGACATCGAGGCGGCGGCACCCACCGCGGCGGCATCGATACTGGTAGCTATTCCAACGATAACGACATTGCGGAATCCGTCCAGGCGCTTGGATTCCTCTTTTCCCTTAACGCCTTCGATGAACATCGAGCCTCCCACATAGAGGAGCAGCAGGAATGCTATCCATCCGGCCCAGCGGTCCACGAAGGAATAAACCGTACTACCCGCAAACCATCCGGCCAGAAGAAATCCGGTCTGGATTACCGCAAAGGCCAGAGCGAGCCTCAGCAGCGCACCCTTCCCCCGTCGGAACGACGTGCCGGAACACAACGTGACGGCAAAGCAGTCCGCGCAAAGCGACACTGCAACGAGTATGGCTTCCAGAAGTTTCATTCAGGCCTGAATTCCTGACGGTTTGCAATGGAACGGCCGAGCGTAAGCGAATCGGCATATTCGAGATCATCACCGAAGCCCAGCCCGCGTGCGGGAGTGGACACCTTAGACGCCAGTCCGGCAATCTTACGGTAGATATAAAAAGCCGTGGTTTCCCCTTCGACGTCACCGCTGAGCGCAAGTATCACTTCCACAGGACCTTCCGCACGGGAAAGCCTTTCCACGAGAGGTTCGACGGCAATATCCGCCGGTCCTATTCCGTCCATTGGAGAGATGATTCCTCCCAGTACGTGGTAAACTCCGTGATACTGCCCCGTCGCCTCGATGCTCATGACGTCCCTGACGCTCTCAACGACGCAGATTATGGAGTGGTCCCTCGACTTGTCGTCGCAGATGCCGCAACGCGGACCGTCGGATATCATATTGCATTCGCTGCAGTACTGCACCTTGTCGGCAAGGGCGTCGATGCTCTCCGCGAAGTGATGTATGTTCTCCGCGGGCTGACGCAACAGGTGAAGGGCATGCCGGAGCGCCGTGCGGGAGGATACCCCGGGAAGGGATCCGATAGCCTCTACGGCATCCTGCAGTACTTTGGAAGGAAAATCTGTCATAAAGCCCACAAAGATAACTATTTTACGAAAAAAATTCCTACTTTTGCAGGCTGACTTCTCCGTTGATGTCAGCTAACCCGTAAGTAAAACCCCTTCCGACGCCATTGTGCCGGGAACAAAACAGGAAGCGGAATGATCAGCATTTTCTACAGGCAAGGAGCTGAAATCATTGTAAGCCAGACCGAAACGGAGTTTGCTGTCCTCAGCAAAAAAATTGTACTCTGGATAGACCTGCTCTCCCCCTCGGGAGAGGAGAAGCGTGCGACCGAGGCCTTCCTCGGAACGGAAATCCAAAGCCGCGCGACAGCCGAAGAGATTGAGAGTTCTTCCCGTTTTTCCGAAACCGGGAACGCGATTTTCGCAAATACCAACTTCCTCTCCCCCGCAGGAGACGAGATGGCGATAGACGCCGTCTCCTTCACCATCGTGGGCGATACCCTCGCAACCCTTCACGAGATGCCGCTGCGCTCCTTTACCTCGCTGCAGCGCCGCATCCAGGCCCGTCCGAACCAGTACGACAGCGGATGGACCATCTTCACCACGATTATGGACCAGCGTGTTGACCTGGACGCCGACATCATCGAGCTGATGAGCAAGGAGACCACCCAGTTCAGCAGGCGCATCAACCAGAAAGAAGATATCAATGAGGATTTCCTGCTGGATATCAACCAGCTGCAGGAAAACGCCATGTTCGTCCGCGAAAACATCGTGGACAAGCAGCGCCTTATAACCGGTATTATCAAGAGCGACCGCTATCCCGACAAGCTGGAAGCCAAGCTAACGGTCCTTCTGCAGGACATTTCGTCGCTGATCAACCACACCAACTTCACCTTCGAAAGACTTGAGTACCTTCAGGATACCGTAGTCGGTCTGATCAACCTCGAGCAGAACCGCATAATGAAGATCTTCACGCTCATCAGCGTTCTCCTGATGCCAGCAACCCTCGTGGCAAGCTTCTATGGAATGAATGTGAGCCTGCCTTTGGACGGGCTCCGCTGGGCATGGCTCATCATCATAGGTATTATGTCGCTGATAGTCTTCGCCGCCTGGTGGATTTTCCACCGCAAGAAGATGCTCTAGCGCACCCCTGGCCACCTCCTGCCTGGTACGGTTCCCCGCCATATCGTGGGCGTACTGCACAGTTCGAGTCTGGGCAGAAGCAACAGCGGAAATAAAAAAAGATACGATGATTGCGAAATAATTAATGTGCACTTTCATAGTCTTCTACCTGTTTAAGAATGGTTTCATATGGCGGCCACATGTGAATGTTTTTCATTTTTTCAGTGGGGGGAAAAGAGAAATAATCCATTAAACCAGCATTTGCGTCTTTTAAACTAAAATCATAACGGGCACATACCTTATATTCATTTTGAATCTTTTCCCAGGGATAAGCGGCAATGGTATCTTGGTTAAAAATAAAAAAAGATAATGTATCACTGTATGTATAAGTCCTGAACACATCCCTAAAATCCCCAAAACCAAAGAAATCAAAAGTCCACTGGCCTAGTGGCTTGATAACATTTACAGGTGGACTATCCCACGAAACAAGCGTTGTATCGGGGAAGCTCACATACTGAAACCCTGGTTTATTAGAAAGGTAATAATAGGAAAAACCAACAGCAACTGGAAAAGAAGAATTATTATTAAACCTGGCTGGCGTTACTTTTTCCATCCCAAAAGGGAGTAATGCCAAAAATAAAAGACCTTCACAACCTTGTAAGATAGCGAGGGCAATAATTGCAAAACAAATCCTTTTAATCATACTGTAGTTCTATTTGGTTGGATAATCCTTTTCAAAGATACTCCAATCAACTCCATAATACTTACCAAAATATATACTTGCATTCCTGTTTGCCTGTTTTTCGGTCCAAAATTCATTGTGATTATATTGAATGTCCACATTCAATACTTCAGAAATGGAGGAACAAATCGAATCGAAAGCAGCACTCATTAAGCTTTGTATCCCTATCTCCGATATATATGACGACCCATACTTGCGACTGTCAATTGTATGTCCGTATTCATGCATAAACAGCGGATTAGAGATAACTCTCTCTTCAAACTACGATGAAATAGAATCATAGATATCGATATTGATAAAACTGCCCAATGTAATACCCTGTCGATGCCTTGATTCCTCATTAGTGGCGAAAGTTGCTCCCGACGGGAAGTACCAGTCCTCGTCCAGCATGCCGGCGAAGCCGTTGAACACCCCCACCGTGCTGCCCCTGTGGTCCGTGAGGAAATACCTGGCCCACGGTTCACCCTCGTCGGCATAGCCGTTGGCCTCGAGGTAGCCTACGCAGGCGATGCGCCCTCCTGCAGCCGCGGCGCTCTCGAACTCCAGGTCGCCG
>CAMHTE010000082.1 GCA_946187975.1 uncultured Bacteroidales bacterium
TGTGCTCTTCCGATCTGCCCCATTTTGGGCACAGACCCCTCGTATAATTGCATTCTGTTCCCAAAACAGGCCGTTTTTGGGAACAAACCGGGCGAAAAAGACAATCCGTTCCCAAAACAAGCCATTTTTGGGAACGGATTTGGCTTTTGCTCTGCAAACCCGGGTGCTGGGTGAGGTGCGGCGCTGGAGAAGCAGCCCATGGGGGCGTGGAAGGGCGCGTGGCCGGGATTGTAGGGTGCAACCGGGGTGAGTGTAGCCAGAGCGGCCGCGGCGCGCCGCCCAAGGTCTACAGGTGCAGCTCGTAGGCGGCGATGTCGAACTCGCGGTCGTCGCCCATGTGCTTGCCGAGGTCGTCGGAGATCTTGATGACCTTCTCCCAGGGGTCCTTTCCGCTCATGCGGCAACGGGAAAGCTTCATGACGATATTCGCGGGCTTGTAGTCAGGGATTCCGGGATCGCAGGTGATGTTGGTGCCGATGCCGGCGCTGAACTTGATGCGTCCGCGGAAGTACTCGGCAACTTCCTTGAAGCGGGGGAAGGTGAGGGCGTTGCTGAAGACAATTATCTTGTTGCGAGGGTCGATTCCGAACTCTTCGAGGCGGGCTATGATGCTGTCGCCGACGACCTTTTCGTCGCCCGAATCCTGGCGGAAGCCGTCCAGCAGCTTGGCCTGCTTCATGGTGAGCGTACGGAGGAACGACTTTGTGGTGAAGGTGTCGACGAGGGCCGTTCCGAGGGCACCGTCATAGACCTTGATCCAGTCTTCCAGCGAGAGGTAGTTGGCGCGTTTGTAGCCGAAGACGCCGCTGTGGAACATGACCCATTCGTGCGGGAAGGTGCCGATGGGAGTCATGCCGTACTTCATGGCGAAGTACACGTTGGAGGTGCCGGCGCAGAACTTGGGACACTTCTCCTTGAGGCGGGCGATGATGGCTTCGTGCAGATCGGAAGAGAAGCGGCGCCTTGTGCCGAACTCCGAGAACAGCAGTGCGTTGGCGTTGGCTATCTCAATCTTTGCGTCAAGCAGTCCCAATGCCTTTTCAGTATCGACGACCATGCCCTTGAAGCGGTTGCGAAGCTCGGCCACGATGGCAAGGACAGGCACCTCGTAAAGGGTGACTTTATACAGGAAATCCGTTACCTCTATCTGGAGGTGTCCGGCCTCGTCGAGCCAGGCATTTATCTTGTCGGCTTCGAAGCGGAAGCCCTGCAGCCACTCCCAGTAATTGCGGCTGATGTAGCGCACGTGGGTGGTTACGTAGTCGAACTCCGCGTCGCTCAGGCTCAGTTCGGAGAGCTTGGCCAGTTCGGCCTTGAGGTCCTTCAGGAAGGACTCGTCGTAAACCTCGGCGGCGCGGTCGTTGAACTTGAAGGTACCCTCCGCCAGGGGATATAGCTGGAAGTAGGCGTTGGAGGTTGAAAACTTGTAAAGGTCGGTATCAAGTATGCTGAGTATCATGTTTCGTCGGTTTTAAAGAGCGTCGAATGCAAAGATGTGGGCCTTGTCGGCTCCCCAGGTGTCGTCCACTATGACGCGCATGCCCTTGGCCTGGACGGGCTCGAAGGCTATCTTGCGGAGGCGGAGGTAGTTGCCGGTCTCGGAATAGACGGTCTGCCACCTGTTCTTTATGAGGACGTCGATATGGAAGTCCTTAACCATCATCGCGGGCATTTCCACGCGCTCGGTGGTGGCTTCGAGCTTGCGCATGCGCTTGCTGCGCATCTTGAACTGGGAGTCGAAGATGAGGCGGGCGCCGCTCAGGGTGACGGGCTTTTTCCAGGTGTAGGCGAGGGAGATGTTGCCCTTGGCGATCCAGACGCCGTTGTCGTCGCCGTCATAGCTGCGGTCCTTTCCGTTGCGGGCGGGCTCGTTGGCGGGCGGAGTGATTGCGGATGCCGTGAGGTCGGAAACCTTGCGCCAGCGGAAGGGGAGCATGCAGTCGTCGTCCTCCAGCATTGCCTGGAGCTCCGCGATATGGTCCGAATGGACCTCCGCAGGAGTGATGCCGTCGCGTACCGCGATGGCTGCACCGGTGCCGGCAGCCTGCCCCAGAAGGGCGCAGGTTGCCATCACCCGCGTGGCCGAAAGGCCCATATGGGTGGCGGAGATATCGCGTCCCGCGAACATCAAATTCGGCACGTTGACCGAGTAGAGGCAGCCGAAAGGTATGCCGAAGGGAATGGGCGCCTTGTATTCTTCCGAGATCGCTCCCTTCTTATGGAAGGCCTCGGGATCGTGGTTGTCCAGGGTCCATCCGCCATAGGCGATCACGTCGGGGAAGTGCCCTCCGGACATCACGTCGTGCTGGGTGAGGATGTGGGGGCCGATGAAGCGGGCGGATTCCCTCTTGCCGGGCAGCGACCCTATCCAGTCGAGGTCGTAATCCTTGCAGCGGCCGTCGGGATGGTTCTTCATGTATTCCCAGACTCCGTAGGCGATGCGCTTGAGTTCGTACTGGATGGCGAGGGCGTCGCCCACCGTATCCATGGTGCCGCCGAACTCTATCCACCAGAAATTGTTGTCGTTCGGGTAAAGCTTCTTATAGTTGAGCTTCATCCCGGGAATGGTGGATTTGGGAGTGTCGTAATTGAAGTCGTCGTCGGTGAAGTGATATGCCCAGTCGGGGGCCGTAAACGGATGATGTTCAGTGGTTTTGCGGAGCTGCAGAAGGATGGAGTTGCCCATGGTCTTGGAGTCTCCTCCCTTCTTCAGGAAGTCCTCCCCGAACTCCTCCGGGAACTCGCGTCCGCGGCGGAAACGGGCCCCGCTGAGGCGGAGGATTCCGTCGCCCGAGCAGTCCGCGAAAATCTTGGCGCTGACGGTGTAACGGGTGTAGGAATTGGTGTTCCAGGCCTCTACGGCCGCGATCCGAGAGCCGTCCATCTTTACTCCGTCGACCGAGGTGTTGAGCAGCAGGGTGATGTTGGGCTCAGACACAACAGTGGAGTAGATGACATCGTCCCAGAGCGTATAGCGCTGGAGGGGATTGTAGCGGAAGTTGCGAAGCTGCATCTCCTCGAGTATGCCGGCCTCGGCGTCCTGGTCGTTCTTAACTCCCACTATGCCCATACGCATTTCGCTGGAGGCGTTGCCACCGAGAACCGGACGGTCCTGAATGAGTACTACCTTAGCCCCGTGACGGGCTGCCGAAACGGCGGCGCAGACTCCGGAAAGGCCGCCTCCCACTACCACCAGGTCGGTCTGGAGCGAAACCTCGCGTATGACTTTGGAGTTCTTTTCGTTGCGCATGTAGTCGGGGGCACGCATCACGCCGAGTTGGAGTTCCTGGGCGTTGAGGCTGATGGTGCCGGCGAAGAGCATCAGGGCTGCAAGATGTTTTAGCATGTTATTCATAAGGGTTGTATTATTGTGTTCAACTAATCTTCAAAATTAGTAAAGAAATCCGTATAAAAGTAGTATTTTTACACGAAAATCCGACCAGAATGAAAGCGCTGCATATTTCCGCCGTTGTACTGGCTGCGCTCGTCCTCTGCTCCTGCGGGGGCCGGAAGGGTGAATCCCGTGAGGTATGGCTCGCCTCCGAGGGTGCGGGAGTGCTTGTTTTCAGCATAGACCGAAAGGGGGGCCTCACCCCCCTGGATACGCTCCCGCGAGGTATGCGGCTGGAAGTTTCTCCCGAAGGCCGGACCAAGCTTGAGGGCCGGGCTTATCTCCCCGTAAAATACGGAAAGAAAGGAGCTTACGTGGCAGAAGGGTCCCTTGCGGAGGATCCCGCTGGTGCCGTGCAGGAAAAGACTCTCTACGTGCGTACCACCGCCAGCATTATAGATGATACCCTCGCCTCGCACGTGGGTGGGCTGGCCCGGAAGGGGAGTGAGCTGGCTGTGCTCGGCTTCGACAGGCTTCTGCCGGATGGCACGGTCAACCGCTATCACGTGCAGTGCGGGCGCGCAAAAGGCTGGCTCTACGGCAGATACACCGCTCCCACGAAGGAAGAGGCCTCCCGGCGCTACGACCGCTTCGACGAGGCCCATGCGAAGGTGAAGAATTCCTTCCGGGGAGGGGAGGCTCTCGGCTGCGAGTTCGAGCCCTACCCAAAACTGACGGATCCGGCCCGGAAAATGCCCGATCCCTGCTATGCCTTCTATCTTCCCATCTCTCCCGGAAACCTCCGGAGGATAGACGACTATATCGCGCTCGCGGACAGCACGCGCGTGAACGCGTTCATTATTGATATCAAGGACAACGAGTGCCCGGGGTACAAGGCTGATGCGATGGCAAAGCATTCCCCGACCAATTATGCCCGTGCGAACGCCCGCCAGGATAAGCTCTATGAGGAGGTCGTGCGCAAACTCCACGAGCGTGGATACTGGGTGGCCGGGCGAATTACCTGCTTCAAGGATACCTATTTTGCGAAGGACCACCCCGGGGCGAGCATTTCCGACAAGGCGACGGGGGAGCCTTTCCTGCACAATAAGTCGTTCTGGCCCAGTGCCTACAGCCGCGACGTATGGCAGTTCAACGTGGAGTTGGCCAAGGAGTCGGTACGGAAGTTCGGACTTGACGAGATCAACTTCGACTACGTGCGCTTTCCGGACAAGATGATAAGCATCGACACCCTGGTTAATTACCATAACGCCTACGGCGAGAGCAAGGTGCAGGCCATCCAGAATTTCGTGCGATACGCCTGTGATGAGTTGCATCCGCTGGGGGTTTACGTGAGTATCGACGTGTTCGGAGAGAGCGCGAATCCGGGTTATACAACCGCCTACGGGCAATACTGGCCGGCGATTTCCAATATTGCGGATGCGATCTGCGCCATGCCTTATCCCGATCATTTTGCTGACCATTACTACGGCATTTCCAAACCTTGGAACCATCCTTACGATATTCTCAAGGCATGGGGAGCAAGGGTGCAGGGACGCCAGGCGGTGACGCCTTCGCCCGCCATCGTGCGCACCTGGATACAGGCTTACCACATAATGAAGCATGTGGACCGCAACGGCATCGACAACGACGCCTCGTTCATCTGGAAGCAGGTGAGGGGGCTTTTCGACGCCGGCCTCACGGGCGGTTACAGCACTTGGCTGTCGTCCGGGAACATCTCGGTTTACCGCTCCCAGAAGGAGGCCTATGCGGTCGATTTCACCCAGCCTTCGGACAGTCTTAAAACGGCTCGGGAATGAGTAGCTGGTACGCCATAAGGGTGTTCTTCAACAGGCTCGAAACTGTGGAGTCCGACCTGCAGCAAAAAGGCATCGAATCCTATGTCCCGAGGAGGGTCGAAAAGACCCGTGAAGGGGCCCGTACCAAGGTGGTGCGCAAGCCCATAATTCCGTCTATAATCTTCGTTCATTGCGAGGAAAGTGAAGTTATTGAGTATAAGCGTGCTAATAATGATAAGCTAATGTTCTACGCCAACCGCGAAACGCGCCGTCCGGACCCTATCCGGGAGAGGGAGATGGAGCTGTTTCGCATAGCCGTCGAAGCCCAGGATTCCGGGCTCGAATTCATAGGCGAAGACAAGCCCGAATACCACCAGGGAGAGAGGGTCCGGGTGATCGACGGAGTGTACAAGGGAACCGAAGGTTACATCCGCCGGATCAAAAAAGATAAACGCCTTCTGGTGTGCCTCAGCGGGGTGGCGGTGGTCGCCACGTCTTACATTCCCGCTAGTTTCCTCGAAAAAGTTTTGTAGAGTCGCAGGGATTTTGTATCTTTACACGATTCGTGTGCCCGCCCGTGTGTGCGTGTATGCGAAAAGGGGGTTCACGGACACCTTCCCGGGACGGGAAAAGGCCCGATGCCGGATTACACATTACCGGCAGAACCCGGCCTCGACCGGCCTTGCGCGCGTGCGTAGGGCGGGAACGGGG
>CAMHTE010000083.1 GCA_946187975.1 uncultured Bacteroidales bacterium
CCGCTGGAAGACGGGCCCGACATCATTACGATACGTGTCTTTTTCTTGTGCCAGAAGATCTGGTTTGCGATTTCGGCGTACTTACGCTCCTGCCTGGCTTCGCACAGGTTGATAAGCCTTACGGCCTGTCCGTCCGCGAGCACGGCGTCCAGTTTCTGGATAGAGTCGATGCCTACCGCCGAGCACCAGTCGGCGTATTCGCGGCGCGCCGCGTTTATTTTCGATGTTGCCATAGTATTTCTTTCAGATATGGTCCCGTAACTGAATGCGGGTCTTCCGCTACCTCTTCCGGCGTGCCCTGTGCAACAATCCTGCCACCCCTACGGCCTCCGTCAGGCCCCATGTCGATCAGGTAGTCCACACTCTTGAGCACGTCCAGATTGTGTTCTATTATGATTATCGTATTCCCCTGGTCTGCAAGTTGCTGCAGCACTCCCAAGAGGGTCTTAATGTCCGCGAAATGCAGCCCCGTCGTTGGCTCGTCCAGCACATAGAGGGTGTTGCCGGTGCTCCGGCGGAACAGCTCCGCGGCCAGTTTCATGCGCTGGCTCTCCCCTCCGGAAAGGGTTACCGAAGACTGCCCCAGTCGCACGTAGCCAAGACCTACATCCACGAGGGCCTTCAGTTTAGGAGCGATGCGGGGGTTCTTCCCGAAGAATTCGTACGCTTCGGAAATGCTCATCTCCAGCACGTCGTTGATATTGCGTCCCTTGTAGCGCACGGCGAGGGTGTCTTCTTTGTAGCGTTTGCCGCCACAGACCTCGCAGGGCACGGCTACGCTCGGCAGGAAGTTCATCTCGATCACCTTTATGCCCGCTCCCTTGCACTCCTCGCAGCGGCCTCCGGCCACGTTGAACGAGAAGCGTCCGGCCTTGAATCCGCGGACCTTCGCGTCTGGAGTATCCTCAAAAAGTGCGCGTATATCGTCGAAAACGCCCGTAAAAGTCGCCGGATTGCTACGCGGCGTGCGTCCGATAGGCGACTGGTCCACCTCTATTATCTTGTCTATGTTCCCTATCCCCTCAAGCGAGCGGTAAGGAAGGGTCTTCTGTGTACTGCGGTAGAATTCGTTCTTGAGGATGGGTACCAGAGTCTCGTTGACTAGCGAACTCTTGCCGCTGCCGCTCACTCCCGCAACCCCGATTATGCAGCCGAGGGGGAAATCCACGTCGAGGTCCTTGAGATTGTTTCCGCTGGCTCCGCGGAGTCCCAGCGTAAGTCCGTTTCCGCGACGGCGGAAGGCCGGCACGGGAATCTCCTCCTCGCCCCTCAGATATTCCAGCGTCGCAGACCCCGTCCCGGAAGAGGCCTTCAGGCCCGTACTCGGCCCGGAGTATATGACGCGCCCCCCTTCTTCTCCCGCTCCCGGTCCCACGTCCACAAGCCAGTCGGCCGCACGCATCGTGGCTTCGTCGTGTTCCACCACTATCACCGTATTTCCACTGTCGCGCAGCTCCTTGAGAGAATCGAGCAACTTGTAATTATCGCGCTGGTGCAGGCCTATCGAAGGCTCATCCAAAATATAGATAACATTCACCAGACGGGAGCCGATCTGGGTTGCAAGACGTATCCGCTGCCCCTCACCGCCGGAGAGCGTACCCGTAGCACGGTCAAGGGTCAGGTATTCCAGCCCCACCCCGATAAGGAACGACACCCTGTCGCGCAACTCCTTGAGTATATCGCGGGCGATTGTTCCGGCACGTTTGGAAAGCCTGTCCTGCAGGCCGGAGAGCCATTCGTACAGCTCCGATATCTCCATCGCCGACACTTCCGAGATGGTTTTACCGTCGATCTTGAAGCATTCGGCCTCCGCCTTAAGCCGTGTACCGTGGCAGACAGGGCAGACCACCTTGTCCTCGATGTGGTCCACTATGCCGGGCCAGTTCACCATCTCCGACAGGTTGCCCTCCCCGATACGGAAGAACTCGTCGGAACCGTAAACCAGCAGGCTCACCACCTCGTCCGGAAGGGTTCCCACAGGGTCGTGAAGGGAGAAATTGTATTTGCGGGCGATGGAACGTATCACTTCGAAGCGCTTGTTCTCGCGGACTTTCCCGAGCGGCGCAATTCCTCCGTCGGCAATGCTGAGCGATGGATCCGGCACAATGCTCGCCATATTTACGTCCACGACCGTCCCGAGGCCCTTGCAATGAGGGCAATACCCTTCGGGAGAATTGAACGAGAAGCTGTGGGGAGCCGGCTCCTGAAGGGAGAGTCCCGTTTCGGGATCAACCAGATGCTTGGAATAGTGATGCATCTCACCGGTCGAGGGATCGAATACTGCAAGCGAGCCCTTGCCCATATTGAGGGCCGTCACCACCGAATCCCTCACCCGCCGGATATCACCCGAACCAGGTTTCAGTTTGTCGATGACCAGTTCTACGAAATGCGCCTTGTAGCGGTCCAGCGACTCTACGTCGTTAAGACTCATAACCTCGCCGTCGATGCGTACCTCGGCGTAGCCCTTGCGTCTCAACGACTCGAAGAGTTCGCGGTAATGGCCCTTGCGGCCACGCACCAGGGGCGAGAGCAGCATGCACTTGCGTCCGTCGTATTCCGAGAGTATGAGGTCCACTATCTGCTCGTCGGTGTAACGCACCATCTCGGCTCCGCTCACGGGCGAATAAGCCGTCGAAGCGCGGGCATAGAGAAGACGGAGGAAATCAGAGATTTCGGTGATGGTACCGACGGTCGAGCGAGGGTTGTTGCCGGTGGTTTTCTGCTCTATCGCGATTATCGGGCTGAGTCCTTCGATGCTTTCAACCTGGGGCTTGTCCAATATGCCCATGAAGTGTTTGGCATAAGGCGAAAGCGTATTCAGGTAGCGGCGCTGGCCCTCGGCATAGATGGTATCGAATGCAAGCGAACTCTTACCGCTGCCGCTGAGGCCGGTAATCACGGTGAAGCATCCCCTCGGGATATCTACGTCGATATTCCTGAGGTTGTGAGCCTTCGCTCCGCGTATCCGTATAAATTCGTCCTTGCCCATATTTACCGGCCTGCGGGAAAGGCAAATTTACGAAATAATACTTATATTTGTTACGCTATGTGGATTTGGATGGCTCTTGCTTCTGCACTGCTGCTTGGCGCCTACGACGTTGCCAAGAAAGCGGCGCTGCGGCATAACGACGTTTACATCGTACTTCTCGGAGCCACCGCACTCAGCGTCCTGTTCCTGAGTCCTTTCCTCAGCCACGGCTCCGCCGGAGACCACCTGCGCCTCGCGTTCAAGGCCGTACTTGTCACATCTTCCTGGGTGAGCGGAATGTACGCCCTCAAGCTCCTGCCCATCACCATCGTCAGCACCTACAAGGCTTCGCGCCCGATGTTCGTGGTAGTACTGTCGCTGCTTATTTTCGGGGAGAGGCTGAACCTCTGGCAGCTGGCCGGGGTGCTTTCGGTACTCGCAGCCCTGTTTCTCCTGGCCCGCAGCGGCAGGACCGAAGGCATACATATGCGTAGCAACAAAGGCATGTGGGCCCTTGCGGTATCCATCGCCACCGGAGTTGCCAGCGCCCTCTACGACAAATACCTGATGACGGGTATGCAGCCCCTCTTCGTGCAGAGCTGGACCAACGTCTATATAACGCTGCTGCTCTTCATCTGCGTCATGGCGCGCGGCCTCCGGAGCGGCAACGAGCCCATGCGGGCCGACTGGCGCATACTCCTGATTGCCGTCTTCATCACGGGTGCCGACATGCTCTATTTCTTCGCCCTCAAACAGGACGGAGCTATGCTATCGGTTATTTCGCTGGTGCGCCGCTGCTCCGTGGTGGTAACCTTCGTGCTCGGAGCCATGATCTTCCGGGAGAAGAACCTCCGCGCCAAGGCAGGCGCCCTCGCCGTAATGCTCGCCGGCATGGCCTTCCTCACAATCGGATCCATTTAGTGCGGCGGCTTGTATTTTATCGAAGTTTATTACTGGTATATTTGCAACTTTATCGAAGTTTAAGTATATTCGCAGTGTAAAATTATCGAAGTTATGACCGTTCCGCAATTGCTCTCCATTCTCTCCTCGCAAAAAGAAGAACTAGCGACCGGCGCATCTAACAGTCTGGTATCCAGATATGAAGAGCCACTGATCTACCTTGGAAGCAAAATGGCACAGGTTGTCATCGGTGTCAGACGAAGCGGAAAATCAACTCTCTGCTTAAAAGTCCTCTCGGAAAGGGTCGGGTCCTTCGCGTATGTTAATTTCGATGACGAAAGGCTCGCATCGCTGCGTGCAGACGAGTTGGATACGCTCCTTGAGGCCCTATACAGAATCTATGGCGATTTTGAGTATCTTTTCATGGATGAGATACAGAACATTGACGGATGGCAACTGTTCGTGAACAGACTGCTTCGCCAGAAGATTCACATTATCCTCACCGGATCTAACTCCAAGCTGCTTTCCAGCGAACTGATGACCCATTTGACCGGAAGGCACAACAGAATCAATCTATATCCGTTTTCATTCTCGGAATATTGCGACATTAAGGGCGTGGATAAGAGGGCCTATTCTGCAAGGGCAAGGGCTCTCCGAAAGGTTGCACTAGAATCATATATGAAAGATGGGGGATTTCCCGAACTGATAGCTGAGAATAACAGAAAGGGATATATAAGCGGCTTACTCGATTCTATAATCAATACGGACATTGCCCGACGGTTCAAAATCCGTCACAAGGACGCACTCCGCCGCATGGCCACCTTTTTATCCGACAACTACTGCCAGGAATTCGTAGCCAAAGACGTGGCGGCAGAATTCGGCATATCTGACCATACTGCGGAAAATTACTACTCGTACTTAAAACAGGCGTTCCTGCTGGTCGGCATCAACAAGTTCTCATACAAAAGTAAAGAGCGTATCCGTAACGAGAAGATCTATGTCGTCGATACCGCACTGGCCACAGATAAGGTTGGCACCGTTGCTTCCGCGGGCCTCGGATGGCGCTTGGAGAACATAGTATGCATAGAGCTCATGCGGAGAAACAAGCCATTTTACAAGGACCTGTTTTACTTCAGGACACCGGGCCACGAGGTGGATTTCGTTGTCGCCGACGGAGGTAGGCCGGAAGAATTGATTCAGGTCAGTTACGATATCTCCGCAGAAAAGACAAAGAACCGGGAGATCGCAGGTCTCATTGCGGGCGCTAAGGCACTCAAGTGCAATAAACTCACACTAATTACTTTTGACGATACCGACACAATAGTCAAAGACGGATATGCCATCAATGTCGTCTCCGCAATTGATTGGCTTTGTGAAAGAACACAGGTTAATGTACAGCCATAAATAATGCCGAAATGAGAAAGGGTGAATCATTGTTTTATGGTATTGAGGTTTTTAACATTAAGGGGCGTTTGAAAGAATTGTCCGATCTTCAAATGCAGGACGAACTATGGCACGGTAGAGTTAAGGGATATATTTCTTCGTATGTAGAATTGATGTGTTCCCTGTTTGATGACCTCAGATTTGAAGAATTCGTTAGTTCAGGCGCTTATGAATTGGGATTCCCGGAAGATTTGATTGAAGAATTGAAGAAGTTGGAGACAATGTTGAAAAAGTATGA
>CAMHTE010000084.1 GCA_946187975.1 uncultured Bacteroidales bacterium
TGCCGTTCAACAGTTTTCAAGACTGCCGCCATCGACCACTCGGCCATTCCTCCAATCGGGACTGCAAATTTAGATAAAAAATCGGGGAATCCAACACTATTTAACCGGCGTTTCTCCTAAATATGGAATTACCACAGGTACGGGCGGAACGGAAAGAGCCTCGCGGGCTTCACGCAAGATGGGCTCGCAATAAGTGACGAATCGTTCCCAGCTGTAATAGGCGCCGTCAATACTCTCCAGAGGCAAGGAGAGGGGCTGCTCGTTTAGCAGCGGAAGGAAAATCAGGTCTCCTCTCCGCCCGCGGAAAAACACCAGCTGAAGGTTGGCCGCCATAGGAATCTGCGACACGTCCCACACTTCCCAGGACCGGCTAAAGTCCTCTAACTCAGCGCCCCAGCCATCAACTTTAAGCATGGCCAGAAGAGCCATCATACAGCCGTCGTGCCCGAAGCGGAGGCGCACCCTCACACCCGACTCAATGTCAGGCTCCACCCTGTCGATGATATCTCCCAGCACAGCCTCCGACAAGTAGCACCCGCGCTTGTCGCCCCCGAGGAACCGGCTCTTGCCGATATAGAACGAACAATTGTCGAGGCGTCCCAGGAGGAGGAGTTCATCGGAAGTGAAAGCATCAAGAATATTAGGGAATCCGCAGCTGGGAAAATTCATCGCGACATCGAAGAAAGTTCTCTCGAAATCGAGCGGATCGCACAGTCCCCGAAGATAATCATAATCGGCAAACAGACGCTTGCAGAAAGGTTCCGGATCGATTATATCGGCCACATAAGCATCGAAAGCAGGACGCCACAGGCCATCCCCCTTCTTCCATTGCACATCATATTCGGTAGCCCGCGGATTCTCCAGCGTATGCTGGTTGATTACACCCATGTAGCTTCGGGACGCATCGGCGTGAATATCCAGGCCGGGGCGGAGCAAGAGCAATTCACGGGTAAAATAAAACATCGATAGCATCGTCCGCTCCAGATTGGTCGAATTGGCCTCGATGCGTGCGTTCTTCTTGAAAAGCGAAGGATAGCGCCCGACCATCCGGCGCGCGATTCCGCGGTGCTGCATAGCGCCAAGCGGAGTAAGCTCCCCTTCGCGCTTGTCGAGCAGAGGATAAACGTCGGAATAAGTCTGCCATATCCTCTGGCCCTCCGGAGTAAGCATACTGTCGGCGGCGGCCTTTTCAAGAATAGAATTGACGGCCGCATACTGCCCCGGATTGACAAGATATCTCGACCCGTGACGCCCGTAGTGCGTGATATACACGGGCTTGTAGCCTGCAGGGGGGCTGGGGAGAGGGGCAAATTCCGAAGGATACAGACGGCTCGTTCCCATCATCCATCCGGTAACCCTCTTTCCGTCCGCCGACAGCAGGGACGGAGCAGCAAAACCATAGCCGCCCGTGGCTATGTGAACGGGAGGGGCCCAACCGTCAGGTTGGGAGGGATGAGCGCTCTGCGCGAAGTTTTGCAGCTCCGTCCCTGCCGTCGGCCGGCACGAAACGGCACCCACGAGCAGAAAAGCCACCAGCAGTATCGACAGGCAGTGCCCTCCGGAAGCCTTTTCCCAAAGTTTTTTGGCTTCCGGAGGGCACTGCCTGCCGATACCGCAAACGCTATTCTGTCTTCTGTTCCTTCTTCTTGTCATCGGAGGCAAAGAATTTCCATTGGAACAGAACAAGGTAGAATGCACCTACAGTAACGCAGGAATCTGCAAAATTGAATACGGGGCTGAAGAACACCACCTCGCCTGCGGCATTATGGATAAGCGGGAAATAAAACATATCCACCACCCTGCCGAACATAAACGGAGCGTAATCCCAGATAAGCCCGTAAAACAGACAGTCTATTATATTGCCAAAAGCGCCCGCAGTGATGAGAGTCAAACCCACCAGCACTCCCACGGGAGCCTTCTTCTTGCGGTTCAGCGAACTAATCCACCAAACCAAAGCGCCGCACAAAACGATACGGAAAAGCGATAGGAGGAACTTCCCCACCGATCCGCCGAACTTCATGCCGAAGGCCATGCCCTCGTTCTCCACGAAACACAGGCGGAACCAGTCGCCGAGGACATAAATCTGCTGCCCCAGCGACATATTAGTCTTGACCAGGTACTTGATTACCTGGTCGATGACCACGAGTATCACTCCGAGAGCTATCAGCCTCGCGCCTCTGGAGATTTTCATTTCCTGCCGGCCTTGGCGAGTTTCTCTTTAGCTTCCACAGTAAGGGTTGCGTGCGGAACCAGACGGAGCCTCTCTTTGGGGATAAGTTTACCGGTCTCACGGCAAATGCCGTAAGTCTTGTTCTCGATGCGGACCAAAGCAGCCTCGAGGTTCTGGATGAACTTGTACTGGCGCTGGGCAAGCTGGCTTGCCTCCTCCTTGGAGAGTTGGTTTGCACCGTCGTCCTCAACGGTCTTGAACGAGGGCGAAGTGTCCTCGATGTCGTTGGAGCCATTGTGCATGATTACTTGACGGAGGGTATCGTACTCCGCCCTGGCCTTGGAGAGCATCTCGTCGATAATAGCCTTGAATTCGGCGAGTTCCTCGTCGGAATAACGAGTTTTTGTTTCTTCTGCCATATTTGTATTACGATTTAGTTTTATTTTGATGACTCCTTCTTCCCAGGCCACCTCGGCCGAGTCCGCAGGAGCCTCGGCAAGAGGCTTGAGGACAAGAGAAGTGGAAAGAGTCTGGTTTGACACATATTCGCCGAAAGCCTCAAGCGCCTTGGAGATAAGATCGTGGGCAGGACCGTCGGCATAAACCTCGGTACTGATGCGGTCGGTCAGATCGAAGCCGCTTTCCTTACGGAGGTTCTGTATAGGATGGATGAGCTCGCGTGCGGCGCCTTCGAGCACCAGCTCGGGAGTCTGGACAATATCAAGAGCTACGGTAAGGCTTCCCTCGGTGGCGACGAGCCAGCCGGGCATATCCTCGGAGCTGATTTCATAGTCGCCGGGGTGCAGAGCCACGGGGCCGGAAGGAAGATCCAGCACATACTCTTCGGAGCCTTCGATGCCCGCAATGACATCCTGGCCGAGAGTGGCGAACGCTGCAGCTATCTCCTTCATCTGCTTGCCGTAAATCTTGCCCAAAGTCTTGAAGTTGGGCTTGATCTTCTTGGTGATGATGCCGGTCGTGTCGTGCAGGAACTCGATTTCCTTGACGTTGACCTCGGTAAGGAAGATATCCTTGACCTTTTCGATGTGGGAGCGCACCTCGTCGTCGAGCACAGGCACGAGCACCTTGGCAAGAGGCTTGCGGACATTGATTCCAACCTTCTTGCGGAGCGCGAGCACCATGGACGAAGCCTTCTGCGCAAAGGCCATGCTCTCTTCAAGAGCCTCGTCAACCAGCACGGAATTTGCCCTCGGCATGGGTTCGAAATGCACCGACTCGCTGCCGGGCACAAGGTCGAGCCAGAGCCTCTCCATAAAGAACGGAGCTATAGGCGCACCCAGCAGGGCGACGCCCCTGAGGGTCTCGTAAAGCGTCTGGTAGCAAGCCATCTTGTCGGGGTTCATACCTGCTCCCCAAAGGCGCTTCTTATTCAGGCGAATGTACCAGTTGCTCAGGTCGTCGCACACAAAATCCTGCACCAGGCGGCCTGCAGCTGTGATATCGTAGTCTTCGTAAGCCTCTTTGACGCGGCTCACCAGAGTGTTGAGCTTGCTTATTATCCAACGGTCGAAGAGCGGACGCGAAGCATAGGGCACCATGGGCGAGGACGGATCGAAACCGTCGATGTTGGCATACAGCGCAAACACCGAATAGGAATTATACAGGGTACCGAAGAACTTGCGGCGCACCTCTTCCACTCCAGCCTCGTCGAACTTGAGATTGTCCCAAGGCTGGGCGTTGGTGAGCATATACCAGCGAAGGGCGTCGGGCCCGTATTTGTCCATGGCCTCGAACGGATTGACCGCGTTGCCGAGGCGTTTGCTCATCTTCTCTCCCTTCTTGTCGAGCACCAGGCCGTTGGAGATGACCCTCTTGAAAGCGGGAGTGCCGCTTACCATGGTATGAATGGCGTGCAGGGTGTAGAACCACCCGCGCGTCTGGTCCACGCCTTCCGCGATGAAGTCGGCGGTACAGCCGAAATCGGAAGTCTCCTTACCGCGCAGACCCGTCTGGGCGTAAGGCATGGCGCCCGAGTCGAACCACACGTCAATGAGGTCCTTCTCGCGAATCATCTTGCGGCCGCTTGGGCTTACAAGGAAAATCTCATCCACGTAAGGGCGGTGCAGGTCGATACGGTCGTAGTTGGCGCGGCTCATATCAGCAGGGTCGAAACCTGCGTCCCTCAAGGGGTTAGAGGCCATGAAACCGGCCGCCACCGACTTATCTATCTGCTCATAGAGCTCGGCAGCGCTGCCGATGCAGATCTCTTCCTTGCCGTCTTCGGTACGCCATATAGGAAGGGGCGTTCCCCAGTAGCGGCTTCGGCTGAGGTTCCAGTCCTGGATGTTCTCCAGCCACTTCCCGAAGCGTCCGGTACCCGTCGATTCAGGCTTCCATTCAATGGTATCGTTCAGGGCCATCATCTGCTCGCGCACGGCGGTGGTACGGATGAACCAGCTGTTGAGCGGGTAGTACAGCACGGGCTTGTCGGTGCGCCAGCAATGAGGATAAGTATGAACGTGCTTCTCGATGCGGAAGGCCTTGCCTGCGGCCTTAAGCATGACGCAGATATCAACGTCGAGAGTCGGGGCGTCGGGAGCCAGGGAAGAATCGTAGGCGTTCTTAACATAGCGCCCTGCCCATTCCCCGTAAGAAGGGTCAACTCGGTCGGCCACATAGGCCGGATCGAGGTCTTCGACGCGGTAGAAGCGGCCCTTGGGATCAACCTGGGCCTGAGGTGCGCCGTCACGGTCGGTGACATACAGGCCGGGGACTCCGGCAAGACGCGCAACCTTGGCATCGTCGGCGCCGAAGGTCGGAGCGATATGGACAATGCCCGTACCGTCTTCGGTGGTGACATAATCTCCGAGGATCACGCGGAAAGCGCCCTCGTCGGGACGGAACCAGGGAATGAGCTGCTCATAACGCATGCCCTCCAGCTCGCGGCCCTTGAAAGTGCCCGGGAGCACTTCGTAAGGCACTTTGTCGTTGAACCAGGCGCCTACAAGAGCCTGGGCGAGGATGTATGTAGCCGGAGCGCCTGTGTAAGGATTGGCGCTGCGCACTTTGACGTAGTCGATGTC
>CAMHTE010000085.1 GCA_946187975.1 uncultured Bacteroidales bacterium
GAGAACGGTTTCGACCTGAGCGACTACGACCTCCGCTGCCTCAATTATGCAAAGGATTATGCAGTGGAGCTGCTCAGCATCGACGTCAACATAAGCATAGAGCAGATGCTGGATACGGCATGGAAGCTCTTCGCAAAGCACTTCAAACCGGAAGAAACCGGTATCAAACAGGCACTGATAGACAAGTACTGGCCAAATGGCGATTAAGTTCCAATATAACAAGACCTCGCTGACCAACCTGGGCAAGCAGCTGAAGGTGCGCCAGAAAGCGCTGCCGACCCTTAAGAACAAGGAGTCGGCCCTGCGCATGAGCGTACTTGCGGCCAAGAAGGAGTCGGAACGCCTGGAGGCGGAGCTTTCCGCAGCCATGCAGCGCTACGACGGCCTGTCCGCGCTCTGGAGCGAGTTCGATGCGGGTCTTGTGAGCATTAAGGACGTGGAACTGCGTACGGTCAAGGTGGCGGGAGTCAACTGCCCCCAGTTGGATGCCGTGCACTACGACATCAAACCCTTCAACGCCTTCGCCAAGCCTGCCTGGTTCGCCGACGGGGTGCTCATACTCCAGGAACTCACCCGGCTCGGCCTCGAGGCGGAGGTCTTCGAGCAGAAGCGCCGCATCCTGGATTTCCAGCGCAAGAAGACCACCCAGAAGGTAAATCTGTACGAGAAAGTGCAGATTCCGGGCTATCAGGAGGCCATTCGCAAGATCAAACGCTATATGGAAGACGAGGAAAACCTCAGCAAGGCATCTTCCAAGATAGTAAAGACACGTCACGCACTTGAAGAAGAGGAGGACCGGCCATGATAGAGAAAATGACCCGATACTCCTTCATCCTTTCTTCTTCCGGGAAGGAAGAATTCCTCAGGAGCATACAGGCTCTGGGCCTGGTGGATATCACCCGCTGTGAGAAGCCGGCGGATGAGCGCAGCAACTCCCTTCTGGAAAGCATCTCGCAGCAGAGAAAACTCATTTCCGAGATCGAAGCCGGTAGCGACGACAACCTCAAGCTCTACAACGAGAGCCTCGACCATCTGCTCAGGGAAGAAAGCGTCCAGCGCATCTGGGGCGACTGGGACAGGGAAAAGATAGAGTCGCTTGGCCTGAAACTTCACTTCTATTCGGTTGCCGCAAAGCGCTACGACCCCTCCTGGGAAGCATCCTGGGCCATCCAGAAGGTTTCCGAAGACAAAAAGAGCGTGTGGTTCGTGATTGTGGGCGACAACGAGGGATTCCCCGTCAAGGAACTCCCCGCTCCCCTGCGTCCGCTTTCCCTTCTGGAGAAGGATATACGTCAACTTCAGGATACCATAGGTAAGTATTCTGCTGCGCTCGAAGCCAGGAAGGCGGAGCTTCCGAAACTAAGGAAAAAGCTCGCCTCTACCGAAGACGAACTGGCCCTGGCATTTGCATCCGCCTCGGCCGAAACGGCCGCAGAGGACCTTCTGACCATGTTCGAAGGTTTCGCTCCCTCGGAGGACGACGCCCGTCTTGCGGAGGCCTTCGACGCAATGGACGTGGTATGGTTCCGGGACGCCGCCGTGGCCGGGGACAACCCTCCCATCGAATTCCGGAACAACCGCTTCGTAAAGATGTTCGAAGTACTGACGGACATGTACGGCAGGCCTGCCTACGACGGATTCGACCCTACCCCCTTCATAGCCGTCTTCTTCATGCTCTTCTTTGCATTCTGCATGGGCGACGCCGGCTACGGGCTCATACTGCTGGCACTCGGCTTCGGCCTCCGGAAGACTCTCGGCGAGCTCGCACCCCTGGTGCTGACGCTGGGAACTGCCACCGTCGTCATCGGCTTCCTCTTCCACTCCTTCTTCAGCATGGATATCTCGCAATGGGCTGTGATGGCTCCCATCAAGGGAATCTTCCTGCCTTCGCAGATAATGGGATACGACGGGACCATGGTGCTGTCGATTATCGCCGGTGCCGTCCACCTCAGCCTTGCAATGATAATAAAGACCATCGTGGCTACGCGCAGGAACGGTTTCCTGAACTCGCTCGGCCCTTGGGGATGGACGCTGCTAGTCGTGGGAGGCGCTCTCACAGGCACCTTTGCCCTGATTGGCGTGATAGACAAGGACGTCACACGTATAATTATTATAGTGCTCGGAATCCTGTCTGCAGCGGGTATATTCCTTTTGAACGACATCCACCGCAATCCCCTGCTGAACATAGGCTCGGGACTGTGGGAAACATATAATACGGCCACCGGACTGCTGGGCGACGTGCTCAGTTACCTTCGACTTTATGCCCTGGGACTTGCGGGAGCCATGCTCGGCAAAGCCTTCAACGACATAGGGTCCATGGTGCTGGGCGACGGTTCCTCCCCCGTGATGTGGCTGCCTTTCGTGCTGATTATCCTGGTGGGACACACGCTGAATATTGCGATGACCGCACTGGGAGCCTTCGTGCATCCGTTGAGACTGAATTTCCTGGAGTTCTTCAAGAACTCGGGATACGATGCCTCCGGCCGCCGATACAATCCTTTGAAGAAATAACGATAAACAAATAAAAACTAAAAGATTATGGAATTAATTCTCGGTTATCTCGGACTTGGTCTGGTGCTGGCGCTCTCCGGCATCGGATCCGCCATCGGAACCAGCATCGCCGGCAATGCGGCTGAGGGTGCACTCAAGAAACGCCCGGAAAAATCCGGAAACTACATGGTGCTTTCCGCCGTTCCCGCATCCCAGGGTATCTACGGCTTCGTGGCCTTCTTTATGCTCCGCGCAATGGAGAATCCCGCCGTCGTGTTCGGCGTCGGCCTCTCCGTCGGCCTGGTTTGCATGCTTTCTTCCATACGCCAGGGCCAGGTATGCGCAAACGGTATTATCGGCGTAAGCCAGGGCCACGACAAGGTATTTGTCCAGACCCTCATCTACGCCGCTCTGCCTGAGACCTACGCTATCCTCGGCCTCGTAGGAGCGCTGATGGTTTAAGAAGCTATCTTAGCCAAGAGATCAAGGGCCGTCCCCATAAGGGCGGTCTTTGTTTTAATGTGCTCGCGAAGGCTCTGCACGAAGGGATCGGCCTCGAAGGAACCGCCGCGGACCTGCTCGAAGTCGGCCTGACGAGTGGTCTCCCCTCCGTCCGAACCGAAGCTGGTCATCATGCTGAGCGAGAACTCCTTATGGGCGTCTTCGATAAGGGCATTGTCCATCTCTACCACGCTGGAATTCCACTTCCGAACGAAGGCTGCGAGTTCATCGAGGCTAACCTTCGAAAGATCGATGCCATACCACGAACGGAAAGCCTCGTAGGCCCATGTCCACTCGTAGTCGTAGTAATTGTTGAACATCTCATGGAAACGGGCGTCGACGGCAGCGATATCCTTAATCTTTCCGGCCTCTATATCGTCCATAAGGGCACTGACTTCCGATTTGGGAGCTATCAGTCCGGCGAGGTCTATCCATTTGCCGGAGCCCTTCGAGGAAGAAGGCTTCAGTGCGGAATGCAGTTCCTCCAGGGTGGCAGGAGCATACTTCTGAAGCCTGGATACCAGCGAATTACCGAGGAACTTGTCCAGTGCCAGCGAATAAATCTTGATACCCTTCAGGAGTGAGCTCTTCTTAATCTTTCCGCTCTGGAAGGAATAGATATCCGACTCTCCCGAAGCCGCCTGCAGCCCTTTGAGCAGGTTTACCCCCTCTATCATCTTATTGGCCGTGAACGGGCTGAGAAGGTTGAAGTTGATGCAGTCAAGCATGTCGGGGTCGGTGCGTCCGTCGCGTTTGGGCCATTTGCGCGCATCGCGCTGGGTGCCCACGCTCCGGAGGTTGGCTCCGGGCATTATGAAGCTGGTATTCTGCTGCTCGATGAGGTAGCTGAAAGGCAGGGAGGAGGTATCCTGATGGTTGGCGTGGCGCCCCATCACAAGGGAGAAGGCTCCCACCTTGGCCGGCCAAAGTATGTAGGAGTCGGATGCGGTCTTGGCGCCGCGTTCCATGATTCCCTGATGGATGGGCCCGAGCTTGTACATATGGTTGCTCTGGTTGGACCCGGAACCAGCGTTCATGAAGGAGAACATACCCGCTATCAGCAGGGTGCTCTTGTGGTGCGTGACCGTGAAGGGACCGGCGAAGATTGCGCAGGCCTCACCGTTCTCCCCGTGACAGTTGCTGAAGAAGAGCGAGTCGGAGGCAGAATAAGTGTGCCCCAGCTTGACGCTCTGGCCAATGAAGCAGCGCGAGAAGGTCACACGGTCTTCGACGGAGGAGCCGCTGCAGATTATGAAGTCGTCGCCTATCACCCCCACCCCGATATGCACGGGAGCGTGTTTGTTGGAGTTGATGCTGCCGTTCTTGAGGCGGGCAGTGCCCTCTATCTTACAGAAATCACCTATCCTGACGTTCTTTATGTAGCCGGCGTCGGCAATGGTGACGTCGTTTCCTATCGTTCCTACGGTGGAGGAGACCTTGGCGCTGTAATCGAGTATCATCTCGCGGAGCTTGCTCACGGCCTCCTTGCGGTGCCTCCAGATAGCCATCACATAGGCCTGCTGGGCCGTAAGACGGTCGTAAATCATAACCTCGCGTCCACCGGTCTCGTTGAGCACGGCAACCTCCACGCCGTTTCCGAAGCTGGACTTGCAGTCGGTAAGGATGATGTCCACGTTCTCGATGAAGCAGCGGTCCCCTATGCGGTAGTTGGCTATGTAGTTGTTGACGTTCTCGATGCAGCAGTCGTTGCCTATCTCCACGTTATGCAGGGTGGTGTGGAAGAGCCCGGCATGCTTGGTCATGCCACCGGGAAGCTTGAACTCCCCGTCGAAGACGCCGAGGCGGATGTCGCCGGAAAAACGCGTATCCACTACATGGTCGGGGGTAAAGCCCTCGGCTACCAGGATACGGTCCCAGTCGGCGGCCACGCAGGACTGTGCCATCAGAGCGGCCTTTTCGGCCTCAGTCAGTTTGCGGTAGTTCATTTTTCTCTTTTGTAAATGTATAATATCTGCCCGGGACGTATGGTGTCGCTGCGCAGATGGTTCCACTTCTTTATTTGAGCGACGCTTACTTTGTTGCGCTTTGCTATCACGCCGAGGCAGTCGCCGCTCTTTACTTTATAGGCAACGCGCACTTCCGCGCCGCTTTCCTGTATATTCTTGATTACCTGAGGATTAAGCAACTCCGCCGCCTTGTATGCATA
>CAMHTE010000086.1 GCA_946187975.1 uncultured Bacteroidales bacterium
CAATGGCCATCCAGCCCTCGACCAAGACTCTCTCCTACACCAATAAATGGGGTGGTGAGGCGAGCGGACCGGCGGAGAAGAGCGGAAAGCCTACGGTGAGCGTGAAGGATCTCTCCACGATCACTCCTCTTTATAAATTCGGTTCATCCGCCCTCACGGCAAAGCAGGGATACGAGATCCACGACGGCAAGATATACGTCGTGTCCGGATCCGGTAACGACAACGACGGAAAGAAGCCTTCTTCCGCGACGCTTACCGTCGTAAGCCTTGCCGGTAAGGTTCTCAAGACCTACAGCGTAAAGGCCGTATCCGATATGGCAACGCTTAAAACCCTGGGAGTGACGGATACCGGATACCTTGAGGCCGAGGGCCTGAAGGTGAAGGATGGGGCCGCTTATCTCGGTTTCGCGGCTAAGGGCACGGACGATGTCCGCAAAGCAGTAATCATAAAATACGATCTGATCTGATATGACACAGGAAATGCAAAAGAAGTATGTCCGCTGGGAATGGCGGACTATAGTCGTAACGATGATAGGCTACGCCATGTTCTATCTGGTGCGGAAGAACTTCTCGTTCTCCATGCCGGGACTCGGCGCCGAATTTGGGATCACCAAGACCCAGCTGGGTATATTCCTTACCCTCCACGGAATAATATATGGCCTGTCCCGCTATGTAGTGGGAATCATCACCGACCGCAACAGCGCCCGCAAGATTATGTCGCTGGGCCTTCTTTTGTGCGGTGTCGTAAACATCCTGTTCGGTACCAGTGACGCGGTTGCGGGATGGGTCGTGGCCCTGGCCGGCAAGGCCGGGGACGCTGCGGCCATCGCATCCGTACTGGTATACGTGATGGGCGTCCTGTGGATGGTGAACGGCTTCCTGCAGGGCATGGGCGTACCTCCGTGCACGAAGACCCTGACCCAGTGGGTGCATCCCAACGAGCTGGCCACCAAGATGAGTATCTGGAACATGTCGCACTCCATCGGCGCCGGTATTGCCATGGCGCTCTGCGGCTGGTTTGTGATGCCTCACCTCGGGGTTGATATGAGCCTCAAGCCCGAAGTGGTAGCAAGCATTACCGCGAATCTCAACCTGGATATGACCGATCCCGCCAACGTGCAGAAGGTCGCCGGCTTCGCGGCTCATTTCGGCGCGTGGCGCTGGTGCTTCCTCATTCCCGCCGCCGTCGCGGTGGTTGGCTCCATCTGGCTGTTCTTCGCCCTTAAGGATTCCCCGTCCGACGTGGGTCTGCCTGAGGTGGTAGGTAAGAAGAAGGCCATCGTGACCACTCCCGAGGAGGCTGCCGAACACAAGGCTTTCGTTAACAAGCACGTGTACGGAAACCGCATTATCTGGACTCTGGCCCTCACCAACTTCTTCCTGTATGTGGTACGTTTCGCGGCGCTTGACTGGGGCCCCGTGCTGCTTACCGAATCGAAGGGCCTCGCAATGGCCAAAGCCACTACGCTCTGCGTGGTATTCGAACTTATCGGAGGAAACCTTGGAATGCTGTTCTGGGGATGGGCCACCGACCATATCTTCAACAATAAGGCCCATCATACCTGCGTGGTGTGCATGGCCGGAGTGGCGGTCTGCATCCTGGCATTCTGGCTGCTTCCGATTACCGCCGCCTGGTGGGTGATGCTCATTCCTTTCACCCTCCTCGGCTTCTGTGTCTACGGCCCTCAGGCCCTCCTCGGAATATGCGCCGCCCAGCATGCCACCAACAGGGCTTCCGCTACCGCCAACGGCATACTCGGTATATTCGGTTACCTGAGCACCATCATCTCCGGCTTCGGCTTCGGCTTCATCGCCCAGCACTACGGCTGGAATGCGGCTTACATCACCATCCTCATCTGCGCAATGCTCGGTCTTTTCACGGTTTCCACCATCTGGAGCGCCAAGGCTACCGGCTATTCCGACGAAGACCTGCACAAAGCATAATCGCCTGAACCAAACAAATATCAATCTATAAAAACATGAAATACAGTATAGCAGAACGGCACAATCTCATTCGCGAAGAGATTGACCGCAATGGTTTCGTAAGGGTCAGCGAGCTGGCCGAGAAGTTGGGAGTGACCAGCCCTACTATCCGCAAGGACCTCAAAATCCTCGAAAGCCAGAATATCCTTCACAGGACCCACGGAAGCGCATCCGTCGTCAAGTCGCCCATCATAGATGAGAGCGTCAAGCGCAAGATGTCGCTCAATTCCGGCCTGAAGGAAAGGATTGCCGAAGCGGCCGAATCGCTTATCGAGAAGGACGACGCCGTCATCCTCGCAGGAGGATCCACCATGACGCTCTTCGCCGGCAATATACGCCCGAAGGGAAAACTCACCGTGGTTACCCCCTCCATCGGCATAGCCGTCACGCTCAACGAACTCGAGGACGTCAAGGTATTGGTCCTCGGCGGTATCCTTGAGAAGGAACCGCTGTCCGTGCGCGACAGGTATTCAATCGAAGGCCTCAAATTCGTCAACTGCTCCAAGCTCTTCATGGGATGCTCAGGCATCGACATGGTCAACGGCATCACCTGCTCGTCCATCGAGGAGGCTGAGTTCATGGAGCACATCATCAACCGTATCGACAAGGTGGTGCTCCTGGCCGACTCGTCCAAGTTCTCCACCAGGGGACACGGACGTATATGCGGCATCGAGCGCATCGACGTCCTTGTAACGGACTCCGGCGCCCCCAGCCAGTTGATAAAGGCTTTTGAGGACGCCGGAGCGAAGGTTATTATTGCCGGAAACTAGTAGGCGACTACGTCGTAGAAGTCTGTCGTAATCCAGGTAAAACCAAGCTTTTCGCCTATGCCGCGGGTATAGGTGTTGTTAACCATCCACAGATAAGTCTCGATTCCGTACTCCTGGAATTTCTTGAGCCAGTCGATGTGGTTGAGAATCACGTTCATATTATACGAAATACCGTAGTAGCCGTGCTCTTTCACCTCGTCGGGGGTCAATGAGTGGTGGAGGTTGCTGCTGTTGAGGACTACCTTTGCGGTAGGTTCAATCCTCAGCACTTCGTCGCAGGTCTCGGGCTTGAAGGAGAGGTAGCGTACCTGATCTTCCATTCCCATGGCCTTTACCTCGTCGATAACCATGCGGACCAGGGCGTTTTCGCGCTCCTGGGAGCGGTGTGCCTTAATCTCAATGGCCTGAACGATGTCGGGAGTCTGCTTGGCCTGCTCGAGCCACTCGTGCAGGGTGGGAATCTGGTGGCCGAAGGGCAGCACGTAGGCGCGGATTTCGTCGAAGGTGCTGGTCTGGCAGTTGAGCTTGCCCTCAATCTTGGCGTCGTGACGAACCACGATCTGGCTGTCGACGGTGAGGTGGACGTCGAATTCAACGCATCCTACACCCTTCTTTTCCTGTGCCCTGCGGAGGGCGTCCAGGGTGTTCTCGTCTGTGACGAACTGATCCCCCTCGCTGCAGAGTCCGCGGTGTACGAGGATCCCCACGCGATGGTGGTTGCAGCAGCAGGAGCTGAAGAGCGCCGCTGCGGCAAAAGCGATAATAGCTATTTTTTTCATATTGATTGGTAATTAGTTAACACGGAAACGGAGAGGCGTGCCCTCGAGGAATGCAAGGTAGCTTTCGATAGCATAGATCGGAGCCTTGCTGTAAGAGTCGATGGTGTCGCCGCCGCGATGGTTGGTGATGGTGATGTTATCGTATTTGCGGTAGAAGTCGGGGATGTCGGGCTCGGTCTCGAACACGTCGAAGGCTGCGCCGAGAAGTTTGCCGCTGTCCATCGCCTTGCGGAATGCGTTAGAATCCACCAGGTACGACCTTGCGGTGTTGATGAGGTAGGAGTGGGGTTTCATCTTCTCGAATTCGGCCTCTCCCATGATTGCGCCGTTGGCACGGGCGTGGAGGGTGATGATGTCGGCCTGGGCGAGAAGTTCGTCCATCGTCACGAAGCGGTAGTAGTCGGTATCTTCCTGCTTTGCGTAAGGATCGGCCACGATGATGGGGCAGCCGAAGCCGGAGAGTTTCTTCGCCACCAGACGGCCGATTGCTCCGAAGCCGACGATACCCACGGTAAGGTCGTTAAGTTCCTTGATGTATGTGGGGGTATTGGGCCAGGTCTTGCGCCATTCGCCGCGCTTGAGGGCTGCGTCGGCACGCGAGATGTTGCGGGTTTCGGTGAGGATGAGTCCCACTGCGAACTCGGCCACGCCGTTGGCGTTGTGCGCCGGGTTGCTTGCCACTACTATTCCCCTTTCCTTGACTCCGGGGAGCCAGATGTTCTCGATACCTCCGCGGCAGGACATAACCGCCTTGAGGTTCTTGGCAGCTTCGAGCAGGCGCTTGTTGATAGGGCAGAGGTGCACTATCATCAGGTCGGCGTCCGCGACGGCCTCCAGAAGCCCCTCGGGGAACGGCAGGTCGTCTATCTGGTAAGCCTCAATGGTTTTAACGATGTCGCGCATGCGCTCCTTGTCGGGATACCCGAAGAAGAAGGTCTGCATGGTGTCTTCTGCACGGAGGCGCGGCCTGACGCCCTCTTCCATCATTTCGGCGGTCACATATGCGTCCGCAACACAAATAATCTTCATTTCTTTATTTTGTTTAATGATTTTTCGCTGAAAGTGGTTCAATCGTCCAAAATTAAGAATTTTCCTGATAATTTCGAAATAAATAGAAAAGAAAAGAAAATTTGAGGCAGCGTTCCGGCGGCAAAAAGAAAATGCCGTATGGGTTTGATAATTATCAATTTATTCGTATATTTGCAGCCCCTTTTTAAGGGGGTATGTTTTATTAGTATTATTTATGCCAACTATTCAACAACTGGTCCGTAAAGGACGCGAGACTCTCGAAGTGAAGAGCAAGTCCCGCGCGTTGGATGCTTGCCCTCAGAAGCGTGGGGTATGCCTCAGGGTATACACTACGACGCCTAAAAAGCCTAATTCCGCTATGCGTAAGGTGGCTCGTGTGCGTCTGAGCAACGCTAAAGAGGTCAATGCCTACATCCCGGGCGAAGGCCACAACCTCCAGGAACACAGCATCGTGCTGGTTCGCGGCGGTCGTGTAAAAG
>CAMHTE010000087.1 GCA_946187975.1 uncultured Bacteroidales bacterium
GCTTCGGCGCAGCGGATGCCGTCGATGGCGGAAGAAACTATGCCGCCGGAATAGCCGGCACCCTCGCCGCAGGGATAAATCAACTTCGAAGAAACATACTGGAGGGTTTCCGGATCGCGCGGGATGCGTACCGGAGACGAAGTCCGTGATTCAACCCCCAGCAAAAGCGCCGCATTCGTATAGTAATTGCGGATTTTCACACGCGGGAACACCTTGCGCAGGCGGTCTGCGACGATTGGCGGCAACAGTTCGTGAAGGGGCGCGGAAATCACGCCCGGATGATACGAAGTCTCCGGCAGGGCCTTGCTGAGACGCCCCACACAGAAATCCTCCATACGCTGTGCAGGCGCCGCCATGGGATTCTCCGGCAAACTGCGCTGAAGGTCGCGGGGACGAACCCTCGCCCGGTCGGCAATGGCCTTTGCCTCAGCACCGCCGGAACGCACCGCAGCGCAATAATCGAACATCTTCTTCTCCACCGAATGCTGGAAATCCATCAGCCGGAAAGGACTGTCGCCGGCGATATCTTCCGGCTCTATCTGAACCACGACCCCCGCATTGGCGAACTTGCCGTTGCGGGACGAATTGGACATTCCGTTGAGCACTATCGTTCCGTCCTCCGTCGACGATGGCACGAGTATGCCCCCGGGGCACATGCAGAAGGAGAATACTCCCCTGCCGTCCTGCTGCTCTACGAACGAATATTCGGCGGCGGGGACTCCGGGTTTCCATGTGCCATGGTACTGAGCCCAGTTAATCTTTTCCTGAGGATGCTCCACGCGTACTCCCATGGCGAATCCCTTGGCTTCAAGGGCTCCTCCGCGGGCGGAGAGCATCTCATAAACGTCCCTAGCCGAATGGCCGGTGGCAAGGATCAGCGCCTTCCCCTCGAAAGACTTCCCGTCGGCCGTTACGGCACGGACGGCCCCGTCTTCTTCTTCGATCGTGACCACTCTGGCCCCGAAATGGTATTCTCCCCCGTGGGATATGATGCATTTGCGTATGCCCTCCACCACTGCGGGAAGCTTATCGGAGCCTATGTGGGGATGGGCGTCAATAATGATGTCGCGGGAGGCTCCGAACTCCACGAGGCGGTACAGCACCTCGCGTATGTCACCCCGCTTGGAAGAACGTGTGAAAAGCTTGCCGTCGGAGAAAGCTCCGGCACCGCCTTCGCCGTAACAGTAGTTGGACTCCGGGTTGACAAGACCGGTCTGGGAGAGGGCCGCCATGTCGAACTTGCGCGCATGCACGTCTTTCCCTCGTTCCAGAATGACAGGTTTCAAACCCAGGGTAAGAAGTTTCAGTGCTGCGAACAGGCCTGCAGGACCGGCTCCCACAACTATGACCTGCCTTGCATCATGCACGTCGAGGTATTCATCAGGGGTATAAGGAGTGTACTCTCCGGGAGCGTATGTCTCATAGCGATAACGCCATAGCGGCTCCTTGCGAGCATCTATCGAACGCTTTACCAGCACCCACTGCTCCCCTCCGGCACGGGCTTCTATCTCCTTCTGCCTCGGCTCCCGACCGAGAGGGCAGCTTATCTCGAATTCTTTCATATTACTCCGCTCCCCGTCATCTCGCCGTCAGGGGCGTACCACACCGCGAACTGGCCGGGCGTAATACCCCTCTGGGGCTGGTCAAACAAAATGAATAATCCGTCTTTCCGGCACAGCAGCGTGGCATCCTGAAGTGGCTGACGGTAACGGATGCGCACGCGGCTACGACGGGTCTCCCCTTCCTTCATGGCAAGGTCGGGACGGATCCAGTGTATCTCATCGGGAGCAACCCGCAGGCAGAGCCTGGACAGCCCTGGATGGGAATGTCCCTCTCCCACGTAAATGATGTTCCTGTCTATGTCAGTGGCTATCACGAAGATAGAATCCTTGTGTCCGCCTATGTTGAGACCCTTGCGCTGGCCTATGGTGTAGAACTGCGCCCCTTCGTGGCGCCCGACTATCTTCCCGAAAGGGTTCTCCCTGTATCGCGTCTTGCGGACATGCTTGCGCCCGGAGCGATAGGTTTCGGTTTCGAAACGCACGGAATCGTACGAAAGCGGCGTAGAAAGTGTAAGTAGCTGAGCGTCAGAGAGAGATGCAATCTTTTCATCCGATAAAGGATGCAAATCGTCAACAGGTGTGGCCTTATCCTCGGAGATATAATGCGAAATCATCGGCAGGGGCCCTTCAAAACCTTCTTTCAGAAGACCCCGGACTATTCCGCACTGTTCCTGATAAAGCCGATCGGACCCGTAAAAAGCCGGATAAATCTCCACCACGTCTCCCTCAACGCTGCGAAGTTTCTGCTGAAGGAAGGTGGGAAGGTCCACCTTTCCGACGAAGCAGATACCCTGCGAATCCTTCTTGTCCGCCGACGGGAGGTCGGCTTCCTTTGCAATGGCACGGACCTCGCTTTTAAGCAGGTCTCCGATAGGGAAAAGAGCCTTCGAGAGCTGCTCCTGGGAAAGCTGGCAGAGGAAATAACTCTGGTCCTTTCCCGGATCGACCCCTTCCAGGATGCGATAGACCGGCTTTCCGTCCGGCCCGGGAATCTCTTCCTTGCGGCAGTAATGCCCGGTGGCCACCATGTCCGCACCCATCTTACGGGCAACCTCCAGGAAGGCATCGAACTTTATTTCGCGGTTGCAGAGTACGTCCGGATTGGGAGTGCGGCCCTTTTCATATTCGTCGAACATATAATCCACAACGCGCTGGCGATACTGTTTGCTGAGGTCGACGAAATAGAAAGGGATGCCTATCTTGCGTGCCACCATTTCGGCCACGAACTTGTCTTCCTCCCACTCGCAGTCGCCGTGCAGGGTGGCGTCGGCATCATGCCAGTTCTGCATGAACATCGCAAACACGTCGTAGCCCTGCCTCTTGAGAAGCAGCGCCGCGACGCTGGAGTCAACTCCGCCCGAAAGTCCCACGCAGATTTTCATGACAGATGCAAAGATAGAGAGAAAATTCGTATATTTGGAGTCGGCAAAACCGCATTATGTCCGAAAAAGAAATCAATATCCGCTTCCATGAATATTCGTCCCTGGACGAACTCGACAAGGCCGACCGCGAACTGGCGGAGGCTGCAATCGATGCCATGAAAGGATCCTACGCACCCTACTCACACTTCAATGTGGGCGCTGCGGTGCGCCTCAGCAACGGAGTAATCGTAAAGGGCGCAAACCAGGAGAATGCAGCTTTCCCCTCCGGCCTTTGCGCCGAACGCACGGCAATGTTCTCCGCAGGAGCCACATGGCCCGACAAGGCCATGGTATCGCTAGCCCTTGCCGGAGGCGTAATGGGACGTCTTGCAAAATCGCCGGCAACCCCCTGCGGGGCATGCCGTCAGGTGATGGCCCAGTACCAGACAAAGGGCGGGCATCCGATTTCCATCATAATGATAGGCGACGGCCGCATCTGGAAGTTCGACCGCGTGGACGACATCCTTCCACTTATCTTCGACAGCATCTGATACGGCCCTTACGGCCATAAAAAAGAATGGGACCTTAAAGGCCCCATTCGCTTAATGTGTAACTGTTCTTGACCCCGGCGTCAACATCCGGGAAGAAGGTGTAACCTGTCAGTTCCTCTATCTCCTTCACGGATTTTGCGTAATCCGAAAGATTGTCGGACGCATCGTCGGGCAGGATCGTGTCGAACCAGAAACCAATGGCCTTGAGTTCTGATGCACTGCAGTCCTGCACCCGCTTACCGCTGCTGCCGGACTTCGTACGCAGCAACACCTTGAAGTGATGTGACGGTATTTCGCAAGTCTTCGAAAGGCTGCTGTGGTTGTTATAGTTGCAGGCATCGTATTCTATCCACGACGGATCGCCGTACCAGCACCCGGCCACGATATACAGGGTATCGGAACATATCTGAGTGCCGTAGTGGTAATGATAATTCTCAGTTTTGCTCCAGAGGCTGCCGAAACGAGGCTTTTTACTTCCTATCTGGGGAGATATGTTGACCGGGTAGAAGGTCTGGATGTTCATTTCGGAATCAGCCCCTCCGCGGCTCGCGGACATACACAGGTGCCCCTTTGTCCAGGTGCTGTTCTGCGACTGGCTGGCGGAATAGCTCCAGTACTGATACCCGGTGCCGAGTTCGTCCCAGATGATGGACTGCTTGTCGAGCGGCAGGTCGGGATACTTCTGCCAGGGGTCCGGACTGGTCCTGCCTCCCCTGCCCTCCTTATAGATGTCGTGCATGGGGAAGGCCACCCAGATGGGATTATGCCGACGTGTATCGTAGCAGAACGAATAGTTGCGTACACGCATATTGCTGTTGACGGTACGCGTGAACAGTGTCCCGTAATACCAGTCTGCATTCGACTCATCCTTCACGGGCAGTTCAGCGAATTGCCCCTTGGGCGTTTCCGGCGTACTGCCACCCAGAACGATGCTTCCCGGAGTATCGGAGACCGTTATCTTGAGATCGTCGATATTGGCCCCGTAGTTGGCCGTGGTCGATATTATTGCGAGGCGCATCTCAAGGGTGCTCACCCCTGAAGCTACCGAGAACAAGGCCGAAGCCACGTTCCATCTATTATAACTTCCGGTAAAGCTGTAAGGTATCCTGGTCCAGGTGGTACCGTTATCGTGGGAGAGTTCGAGGCTCATGACATCGGCACCCTGAGCGGCTCCGAACGATAGGGCGAAATCGCTGTAGCCACAGGTGGAGATGCCGTTTACGATAAGATATCCGAACACCTGGCGGTCGCTGTTGTAATACATACGTATATAGCAGTTGCCGGATGCTCCGTCATATGTACCGGTATTACCTTTAGATCCATAATTATCCTTGCGGAACTGCGAATTGTAACCGCTGTAGCTTACATTCGCAGCGCCCTCTCCGGTGGCATGTGCAAAGCCATTGTCGTTGTTTACCCAGATATAAGTTGAAGAACCCATGTCGGTTTTGCCGTCGAAGTCTTCATAATAGACGACAACTGCATCCCCCGGATTGGTCCCGGGATCCGTTCCAGGATCGGTTCCAGGGTCAGTTCCGGGGTCGGTACC
>CAMHTE010000088.1 GCA_946187975.1 uncultured Bacteroidales bacterium
AAATTATTATAATGATTAACATTACTTTTCCCGACGGCAGCGTGAAGCCCTTCCAGGAGGGCGTCACCGCTTACGAAATAGCCATGGGCATCTCGCCCAGGCTTGCAGCCGAGGTCCTTGCGGCCACGGTAAACGGCGAGGTTTACGACCTTATGCGTCCCATTAAAGCGGACGCCGCCATCAAACTCCACAAATGGGAGGACGAAGAGGCAAAACACGTGTTCTGGCACTCCTCGTCGCACCTTATGGCCGAGGCCCTGGAGGCTCTCTACCCCGGAGTAAAGTTCGGCATAGGTCCCGCCATAGAAAACGGTTTCTATTATGACGTCGACCTTGGCGGAGCACAGCTCACCGACGCCGATTTCCCCCGCATCGAAAAGAAGATGCTCGAGCTCGCCCAGGGAAAAGAGGACTTCCAGCGTATCGAAGTCAGCAAGGCCGACGCCCTTAAGCACTTCAGCGAGAAAGGCGACCAGTACAAGTGCGAGCTTATCAGCGAGCTTCAGGACGGCACCATAACTTATTATACCAACGGTCATTTTACCGACCTTTGCCGCGGACCTCATCTCCGTAACACGGAGGTAATCAAGGCGGTTAAGATCCTTTCCATCGCCGGCGCATACTGGCGCGGCGACGAGAACCGCCAACAGCTCACCCGTATCTACGGTATCACCTTCCCCAAGAAGAGCATGCTTGACGAGTATCTGGTGCTGCTCGAGGAGGCGAAGAAGCGCGACCACCGCAAGCTCGGCAAGGAGATGGGACTCTTCACCTTCTCGCCCCGCGTCGGCATGGGTCTGCCCCTGTGGCTGCCCCGCGGAGCCGTCATGCGCCAGGAACTGGAAGGGTTCCTCCGCCGCAAGCTCAAGGAGTACGGGTATCTTCCCGTGGTTACTCCCCATATCGGCAGCAAGCAGCTGTACGTAACCTCCGGGCATTATGCCAAGTACGGCAAGGACTCGTTCCAGCCCATTCATACGCCCCAGGAGGGTGAGGAATACCTGCTCAAGCCCATGAACTGCCCTCATCACTGCGAGATCTACCGCAGCGAGCCGCGTTCCTACAAGGATCTGCCCCTGCGTCTCAGTGAATTCGGTACGGTTTACCGTTACGAGCAGAGCGGTGAGCTCCACGGACTTACCCGCGTGCGCTGCTTCACCCAGGACGACGCCCACATGTACGTGCGCCCCGACCAGCTCAAGGATGAGTTCAAGAAGGTCATCGACCTGATAATGTACGTTTTCGGAACCTTCAAGTTCGACAACTTCACAGCCCAGATTTCCCTTCGCGACAAGGTCAACAGGGATAAATACATAGGCAGTGAGGAGAACTGGGAGAAGGCGGAGCAGGCAATTATCGAATCCTGCGCGGAGAAGGGCCTGGAAGCCGTTGTGGAATACGGTGAGGCCGCTTTCTACGGTCCCAAGCTGGACTTCATGGTGAAGGATGCTCTCGGACGCAAGTGGCAGCTCGGCACCATCCAGGTGGACTACAACCTTCCCGAGCGCTTCCAGCTCGAATACATCGACTCCGACGGCAGCAAACAGCGCCCGATCATGATACACAGGGCACCCTTCGGAAGTATCGAACGCTTTACGGCAGTTCTGCTCGAACACACCGCCGGACATCTCCCTGTCTGGTTGTCTCCCGAACAGGTCAAAGTGCTGCCAATCAGCGAAAAATTCGAAGATTATGCAAAAAAAGTTTGCGATTTGCTAAATAATTCCGAAATTCGCGCTTCCATAGACGCCCGCAACGAGACGCTCGGAAAGCGAATCAGGGATATATCCCAGCTCAGAGTGCCCCTGCTTGCGGTTGTAGGCGAAAAAGAAGCCGCAGACGGCACCGTCTCCGTAAGAAGGGAAGGTGTCAATGTGGGCACTATGGCTGCAGAAGAATTTGTTAAATACATTAAATCAGCGATAGCTGAAGAGTTAGCTTAATGCCAGGACCTTACAGACCGAAGCCCAGCTTCAACAAAGGGCGCAAACCTGATCCCCGTCTCCAGAAAAAGGACGAGAATGAGTTGCGCATAAACGGCGATATCACTGCCGCACAGGTCCGCCTGGTGGGAGACAATGTTCCCGAACAGGGAATTTACCCCCTTTCCAAGGCTCTGGCCATAGCCGACGAACTTGAACTCGATCTGGTTGAGATCAGTGCCAAGGCCGAACCGCCCGTGTGCAAGATTCTGGATTACCAGAAGTACCTGTACCAGCAGCGCAAGAAGGCCAAGGAGATGAAGTCGAACTCCGCCAAGGTCGTCATAAAGGAAATCCGCTTCGGTCCCAACACAGACGAGCACGACTTCCAGTTCAAGCTCAAGCATGCCATGGAATTCCTCCAGGAGGGTTCGAAGGTCAAGGCTACTATCTTCTTCCGTGGTCGCTCCATAATGTTCAAGGACCAGGGCGAAAAGCAACTTCTCCGCTTTGCGGTCGAGCTCGAAGAGTACGGACGTGCCGAAAACATGCCTACGCTCGAGGGCAAGAGGATGCACATTATTATCGCTCCGGTCAAAAAGAAATAAACGATCCGTCGTGACGGATACATATATTATTAATTAAAACAACAAACAATGGCAAAGCTTAAAACCAACTCCGGTGCCAAAAAGCGCTTCACGCTTACCGGATCGGGAAAGATCAAGAGGAAGCATGCTTACCACAGCCACATCCTCACCAAGAAAACAAAAAAGCAGAAAAGGAACCTCGACCATTTCGCAATCCTCGACAAGAGGGATGTGAATCGCGTTAAGGAACTGCTGGTTCTCTAAAAAAGTAGAATTATGCCAAGATCAGTTAACTCAGTAGCCTCAAGGGCCCGCCGCAAGAAGATTCTCAAGAGAACCCGCGGCAACTTCCTCTCCAGAAAGAACGTCTGGACCGTAGCAAAGAACACTTACGAAAAGGGACTTACCTACGCTTACCGCGACCGTCGCCGCAAGAAGGGTAATTTCCGCGCACTTTGGATTCAGCGTATCAACGCTGCAGCGCGTCAGTACGGCATCAGCTATTCCCAGTTCATGGGTAAGCTCGCCAAGGAGAACATCGGCCTCAACCGCAAGGTTCTCGCCGACCTCGCGATGAACAATCCCAAGGCATTCGAAGCGATAATTAATTCCGTGAAGTAAGGTGAGCCCGAAGGATTTTATCCGTAACAAGTGGACGAAGTTCTCGTTTTGGGCTTTGCTCTATGTGCTATGGGTAATCTGGCTGGGGAATTATTGGTGGCTCTTCGGACTGGTGGTCATATTCGACCTGCACATCACACGCAAGGTCAAGTGGCTTTTCTGGAAAAAGGAGTACGCGGAAGGTGAAAGGCACAGTGCCTGGAACGAATGGCTCGACGCGGTCATCTTCGCGGTGGTTGTAGTAACCTTCATCAATATTTTCTTCTTCCAATCCTTCAAGATCCCTTCTTCCTCGATGGAGAGCAGCCTTTATACGGGCGATCACCTCTTCGTGAGCAAATTGACATACGGTCCGCGCATTCCGCAGACACCACTGACGATTCCTTTTACGCATAACGTCATCTTTGGAAAAAAGTCGTATTCGACTCTCATCCAGAACGATTACAGGCGGCTTAAGGGCTTCAGGAACGTAAAGCGGGGCGACTGTGTGGTTTTCAATTTCCCGAACGGCGACACCGTCCTCACCAAGGCACCGACGGAAGACTATTATATGCTTTCGCGCATGATGGGAAAGCAACAGCTCATTGACAACTTCGGCCCCGTCATCGTCCGCCCCGCGGATAAGACGGACCACTATGTGAAGAGATGCGTCGCTCTTCCCGGCGACACCCTCGAAGTCCGTGCCGGACTGGTCTGGGTAAACGGGGAGCAGCAGGAGACGTACAAGGGACTTCAACTGTCGTACAAGGTTACTACATCGGGCGGCAGGATCAACGCCAGGACCCTTGGCAAGCTGGGAGTGAATCTCGCTGAACTCTGGTTCAATCCCGCCCTTCCCGGTTATCCGGCAATGCCCCTTACGGCGGCTGCTCTGGAAAAGGTGAAGGCTCTTCCCTCGGTGGTTTCGGTGGAGGAGAACCTGGACAGCTGGCCCGCGGATTATCCCGACGGCGAAGCGACCATCTTCCCCTTCAATGCCGACTACAAGTGGACAAGGGACTGGTTCGGTCCCCTCTGGATACCCCGTAAGGGCGCTACCGTCAGTATCGACGCCCATACGCTGCCGCTCTACGAGCGCATTATCCGGGTCTACGAAGGAGGCGATGTACAGAAGGCTTTGTCCGAAGGCAGCTATACCTTCATGCAGGATTACTACTTCATGATGGGAGACAACAGGCACAATTCCCTCGACTCACGTTACTGGGGTTTTGTTCCCGAAGACCACATAGCCGGTACGCCGGCGGTGATCTGGCTCTCCACCATACCGGGGAAGCGTTTCCCCGCGAACATACGATGGAATAGATTTTTTAAGATAATAAGATCATAAAAACGTTATACTATGTCAAAGGTTTGTCAAATAACCGGAAGAAAGAGGATGAAAGGCAACAACGTTGCCCATTCCAAACTGCGCACCAAGCGCGACTTCTCCCTCAACCTCAAGAACAAGAAGTTCTGGAGTGAGGAAGAGCAGCGTTACGTTACCCTCAAAGTGTCCTGCAAGGGTATCCGCGAAATCGAAAAGAACGGTCTCGAGGCCACTCTGGCCAAGGCCAGGAAGGCAGGACTTGTGAACCTTGTTTAATTATTTGAGTCATGGCAAAGAAAGCAAAAGGAAACAGGGTGCAGGTCATCCTCGAGTGCACTGAGCAGAAAGAGAGCGGCGTTCCCGGAATGAGCCGTTACATCACCACCAAGAACAAGAAGAACACTCCCGACCGTCTGGAGCGCAAGAAGTACAATCCTTTCCT
>CAMHTE010000089.1 GCA_946187975.1 uncultured Bacteroidales bacterium
GGGACCATTTGTGCGTAGTCTTTGTCGATGGTTTCCATCACCTGTTTCTCGCGCTCGGGGGAATGCTTGTGCGAGAGCCCCTTCAGGCGGGTTGCAACAAGCGCCAGACGTGTTCCGCGTATGAGCGTCTCGCGGTACCAGGAACGGTTGCGCTCGGCATCCGCGATGGCCGTATAACACTTGTCGAGTTCTCCCAGCAGGGCGGAAGGAACGCCGGCGGAAACTTCCTTGGCACGTATCTCGGCTTCCACTCCGAAGCGGTGGCAGCACTGCACTTCTCCTTCCTGGAGTTCCTGCACGTTGCTTAGCATGAAGAAGATGTCCGAATACTTGAGCCGGACGTCGGGATCCGCGTCCATGTGACGCTTCAGGATTGCCATCTGGGCCCCGCGGACCTCGTTGCTGACGGGAAGGCTTACTTCCGTAAGGAAATGTACCCTCGCGCCAGAAGCGTAACGGTCGGTGCGTCCGGGATAGCCCATAACCATCGTGAAGTCGCCTTCCTTGATGCCGTTACGGTTGATGTTGAGCCAGCGGTCGGGATGCCAGGGCTCGCCGTTCTCGTAAACGCGGTACATCGCGAAGTCGCACTTCTGCTGGGGCCATTCCCAGTTATCGATGTCGCCTCCGAAGGCGGCTATGCTCACGGGAGGAGCGGCCACCAGACGTACGTCGTCGTAAACCTTGTAAAGGGCCATGTAGTACTTGCTTCCGGCCCACATGGAACTCAGCGAGGCTTCCCAGCCGGTCTGGGTCTTGTAGCGGTTCTCCATCACATAGCTTACCTTCCTCATGCCCATGGGCTTGCCGGCGGCGTCCAGTTCCTTCTTGAGGGCCTCCACCTCGGCGGTAACGTCTATCACCCTCTTCAGGAAGTAGAGCTTTTTGCCCGGGATGGGAATCTCTTCGCCACGGGTATGGGCCCAGAATCCATCTTCCAGATAATTGTGTCCGGGGGTGCTGAGAGCATGGACGTCGCCGTAGGCGCAGTGATGGTTGGTAATCAGGAGCCCGTCGGGCGAGACCATGCTGCCGCTGCAGCCGAAGTCCAGCGACACTATCGCGTCCTTCAGCGAAACCGCGTCCTCTGCATAAATCTCACGGGCTGAGAGTTTCAGCCCCTTACCTTCCATTTTCTGCACAAGTGCGCGCGAAAGCGCATTCACCATCCACATGCCTTCGTCGGCACGGAGGGGGAGGCTGCCCGCAAGGAGGAGTGCGGCCGCCGCAAGAATTAAAGCTTTATTCTTCTTCATAAGCATAGCTGACGCCGGGTGCATCGAACTTCATTCGGGCGTCGTCCTCGCGGACGTCATCAACCTTGTAGGTAATGGTCCACTTGGGCATGGTCATAAGTTCCCACACGCGGTCCGCGGTCATGGGGGCCGCATAACGTACCATTATGCTGGGTACCAGCGACTTGTTGAGGTCCAGATAGAGTCCTATCACGCCTTCTTCCTTGGAAAGATGGTTGCTGAGGAAGGGGAGTGCGCGCTTGATTATGGGCTTTTCGTACGCCTGGTTGGCTATCTCGTAGATGTACTGGGGCTTGCCCGCATATACCTCGGTGCGCTTCATCACGGCGGTGCTGTCGCCCGAAGGGTAGCGTCCGTTGAATTCGGCCTTGAACGGGTCGAACATGCGGTGCAGGTACTCGTCGATGGCTATGCGGCCTTCGCCCTTCTCCATGCGCACGAACTCGAAGTCAACAGGGGTTTCCTTCACTCCGCCGCCGTGGATGGGCATTGCCAGCACCTTCCTGTTGACGACCTCGCGGAACCATTCCTCGTCGAGATCCTCGTCAGGCGACATGTAAACGTGCACTATCAGGGGGCAGTTGTACTCCGACTCCAGACCGAAGATAGCCTTGCCCGTCTGGCGGAACTGCAGGCCGAGGTAGTTGAGGTCGAGTTTGTCGTACATCTTCTCGGTGCGTATGGTAACTATCTTGAGTTCACTGAGTTTGGCGGGATCGGGAGTCCAGATGCGGAAGTGCGAAGGCACGAAGATTTCTTCCTTGACCTTATCGGCGGTGGTCTTGGACGGGTCGAACTTTACTAACACGGTGTGGCTGCCCACGAAGGTCTTAACCCCGTGGACTCCGCGCACCTTCTCCATGCGGGCCTTGAAAGCCATGGAGCTGCCGTAGCATTTCACCGATTTGAGGTTCTCCACCTTCACGGTCTCGAGTTTCACTCCCTCGGGAACGTTCCAGCTGACGTCGATGGTGGGAAGCTCGAAGCTGCCCTTGAGCAGGAATGCCGAGGTCAGAAGCAGTATGCAGACGATAGCGGGGAGGAAACGGGTGCGTTCGCCCTTGCCGCAGGAGCCCACCTCGATGGCGCTGGTCCTGCAGGCGCAGAGGCATTCTCCGCAGAGGGTGCAGTCTACCGAAGTGATGCGTCCGCTCGCGCCGGAAACGTCGATGCCGTAAGGGCAGGCCTTATTGCAGAGGCCGCAGTGCGAGCAGGCAGCGTCGTTCTTGACCATGTAGAGAAGCTGCAGGTTCGATTTGCGGCGGAAGACTTCGAGTCCCCATCCGAGAAGACAGACGGCTCCAAGGAGCCAGAACCATGCAAGTTTGAGCCCGATGAGGCTGAGGAACCACCAGATAAGTGCCAGTCCCAGAAGCGGGAGCCAGAATTTGAGGGTGTTGGAGGCTGCTCCCAGAGGGCAGATGTAGCGGCACCAGAAGCGCTTGATGAAGATGCCTCCCAGCAGCACCAGGGTCACTGTTACAATCGACATCCAGAGGGTAATCTCACCCTTGAAGCCGGTAGCCACCGCATAATAGGGGTCGAGCTTCTTGCAGAAGAGCTCGCTCGCCGTGGCGGTCATGTAGAATACCCAGAACAGAAGCAGGTATTTAATGAGGCGCAGTGCGGCGTCGCCGATGGATCCGGACCGGGGACCTTCGACCTTGATACCCAGGGCTTTACGAAGCTTCGCCAGCAGGTCTTCCACGGTGCCCACGGGGCATAGATAGCCGCAGAAAAGTTTGCTGAAAAGGATTACCGCAGCCGCGAGGGCGATGGCCATCAGGATCTGTACGGACGACATGCTGCAGGGCAGCGACCCGCGCACCAGATAGGTGGTGAGGGCCTGGAAGCCTCCGACGGGGCAGTAGGCTTCGGGATCGGCGGGTGCCGACTCGGGGAATATCTTGACTGAAAGCCCGCTGACAAAGAAGACCAGCAGGGCGAGGACGGTCCATTGAAGCAGCCTTGCAGGCCAGTTACAACGTGCTCCGTGTTTGTTTACGCTCATAATAAATGATGGTTTTGATACTTCGCAAAGTTAATAAATAAAGAGGAATTCCTATATTTGTGATGATGAAAAGACCAGCTTTCATACTATTGTGTGTACTACTGGCATTTTCGGCGTCGGCAGCGCCCCGTGTCTTCAGCCTTTCAGGCAAGGTTACCGACGCGGACGACGGCACACCCCTGATTGGGGCCGTGGTCCATGTGGACGCGCTCTGGGCGATATCCGACGCAAACGGTGTTTATCACTTCGATAAAATACAGCCCGGAACATACAAAGTTGGAGTCGAACTCCTCGGTTACGTATCCGCAAGCCGGGAGATCAAACTCTCAGGGGATGTGTCCGGTTTCGATTTCCGCCTGAACAAGGCTTCGCTTGCAATAGAAGAAGTTACCGTAGTCGCCAGCCGCCCCAAGGACGGCCTCGGGACATCGCACAACATAGGCCGTGAGGCCCTGGACCATCTTCAGCTCTCGAATATCACCGACATGGCTTCGCTGCTGCCCGGAGGTAAGACGGTCAATCCCGACCTCACCTCGGAGAACTCCTTCAGCGTGCGTTCCGGCGGTCTTTCGGCGGGTAACGCCGCCTTCTCCACGGCGCTTGAGGTGGACGGGGTGCGCGTGGGTAACAACGCCTCTTTCAGCGAGCCTTCGGGCGTGGATACGCGCAATGTGCAGGTGGAGAACATTGAGTCGGTGGAAGTGCTTTCCGGCGTGCTCTCCGCCGAATACGGCGACCTGGGCAGCGGCATGGTAAAGATCCATACCAAGCACGGGCGTACCCCTCTGAACGTGTCTTTCTCCACCAATCCCCGCACCAGGCAGGTCTCGGTTTCGAAGGGAATTGGCATAGGTGCCGGGAGCAGCGTCCTCAATGTGGGCGCGGAGTGGGTGGAAGCCACGCGCAAGCTCACTTCTCCTTACGAATCTTACACCCGCAGGGGCATATCCCTCACTTACAGCGGCAACCGCGGAAAGGCCCTGCGCTTCGAGGCCGGGCTCACCGGCAATCTCGGAGGAATGAACAGCGAGGACGACCCCGATGCCTTCAAGGGAGAGTATTCCAAGGCTCACGACAACGTGCTGCGTGCCCGCACGTCGGCAACATGGCAGCCTAATTTGCCCGGATTCACCTCGCTCAAGTTCGAGGGATCCGTCAACTACAACGATAAGAATACCCTTGTGCACGGCTGGCATTCCAACTCGGTAAAGCAGCCGGCGGTGCATTCGGAAGAGGCCGGATACCATATAGCTACCATACTTCCGGAGAAATTCTTCTCGGACCAGGTGACCGACTCGCGGGAACTGGATTATGCCGCTTCGCTCAAATACGGCTGGGACCTGCGCAAGGGCGACTGGAAGAGCGCTTTCAAGGCTGGAGTGCAGTGGAAGGCCGAAGGCAATGTTGGAGAGGGCGAATACTACAAGGATCCGTCCCTCGCAGCCGACGGATACCGTCCCAGGCCGTATTCGGAATACCCGTACATGCATAATGTCTCGTTCTACGCCGAGGAAAACCTGCACGCTCCCTTCGGGATAGAGCTTTCCGCGGGAATACGTGTAG
>CAMHTE010000090.1 GCA_946187975.1 uncultured Bacteroidales bacterium
AGAGCATTGGCTATGGCGTCGCGCTTGAAGTGCGCGTCGGGATATCCCGGGATGGAGGTGCGGAGCGGCGTAAAGGCTATCAGCGACCACGCCAGGGCGCCCAGGACCACCACCGCAGTGATGAGCGTCACGACTGCCCCGGCGACCGAAAAGTGCCAGGCCCGTACCCTTTTGTGCGACTGGTCTTCAACCAGGGTCAGACGGTATGCCTTGCGCCAGTCGGACGGATTTATTTTTCCCATATTTTCATTAAATTTGCATCCTGATGGACAGGATGATAGGCATAGATTACGGACGTGCGAGAGTGGGGGTTGCGATGAGCGATCCGCTCGGCATCTTCGCCTCGCCGCTGGAAACCGTGCCTGCTGCAAAGATAATAGATTATCTTCAAAAATTATCTGCTTCCGAGACGCTTGTTCGCTTTGTGGTGGGATATCCCGTAAACCTCGACGGCCGACCCTCCGAAGCAGCCTCCGACGTGGACGTCTTCTTGAAGCGGCTTGCTAAGGCCTTCCCCGACGTACCCGTCTCGCTCGAAGACGAGCGGTTTACATCGGTACTTGCCCACAGGGCGATGATAGACGGGGGAATGAAGAAGAGCGACCGCCGCGACAAGAATTCGGTGGACCGCATCAGCGCCGCCATCATCCTGCAGAGTTACATGGATAAAAAGAAGTGAAGAGATGGTAAGACCCATTTATCTGTACGGCTCCGAAGTACTCCGCAAGGTGGCGGAGGATGCCGACCTTTCCAAGAAAGAAGAGATACAGGCCCTTCTGACGGACCTTTGGGAGACCCTTGCAGCCAGCGAGGGTTGCGGACTCGCCGCACCCCAGATAGGCGTCAGCACCAGGGTGGTGGTGGTCGACGGCGATATCATGACGGATATATACCCCTATCTGAAGGGCTTTCGCCGCACCCTCATCAATCCGGTAATAAAAGAGGCCAGCAAGGAGAAGAATACCTATAACGAGGGTTGCCTCAGCGTCCCCGGCGTCTATTGCGACGTGCTGCGTCCGGAACGTGTGAAGGTGGCTTACTACGACGAGAACCTGGAGCCCCGCGAGGAGGAATTCGACAAGTTTGCGGCCCGTATGGTTCAGCACGAGATGAGCCATCTGGACGGGGTGATCTTCACGGACCTCGTCGCACCCATCCGTAAGAAACTGGTTAACAACAAACTTCAGAGGATTGCGGGCGGCAAGGTATCCACACGATACAGATCGAAAATCAAATAAAACCACATAAATTATGGGAGCATTTCACGCATACGACATCCGTGGCATATACAATGTCGATTTCGACAAGGACACCGCTTACAAGGTGGGTTATTTCCTTCCGCAGCTTCTGAACGCTGACAAGGTGCTGGTAGGACGCGACTGCCGCGTCTCCTCGCCCGAGATTCACGACTACCTCGTAAAAGGTATCACCGACGCCGGCGCCGACGTTGACGACATCGGTCTGAGCAGCACCCCTCTGGTGTATTTCGGAACAGCCAACTACGGCTATAAGGCATCCGTGCAGATAACCGCCTCGCATAATCCGGCGGAGTACAACGGCATGAAGGTCTCCCGTGAGAACGCCCTCCCCGTGGGCCTGGATACCGGACTCGGACAAATTAAGGCCTGGATAGACGAGGGCCGTCCCACTCCTCCCGCCGCACGCAAGGGCGTGGTCCGCGAAATAGACATCAAACCCGACTACATCGCGTTCCTCAGCAAATACAAGGGGGACTACGGTAACCTCCACATCGCCTTCGACCTTTCCAACGGTATGGCCAATCTCTTTGCAAAGGACATTTATGCCGGAGAGAAGGCAGAGTGGCTTTTCGACACCATCGACGGCCGTTTCCCTAACCATGAGCCCAATCCGCTCGTTCCAAAGAATGTGGAACCCCTCAGGGAACTGGTACGCCGCAGCGGAGCCGACATCGGCGTGATTTACGACGGCGACGCCGACCGCGTGATGTTCGTGGACGACAAGGCCCGCTTCGTGGCTCCCGACCTCATCATCGCCATGATGGCGCGTTACTTCTGCACCGAGCGCGGTGAGAAGAATCCCCGCGTGCTTCAGGAAATACGTTCCTCCAAGGCGGTAGGGGAGTACCTGCAACAGTACGGCGCCGAACTTCACACCTGGAAGGTCGGCCGCGCATTTGCAGCACCCAAGCTTCGCGAAATCGACGGTCTCTGGGGCGGTGAGCTCGCAGGGCACTACTACTTCAAAGATTTCTTCTACTCCGACAGCGGAATGCTCGCAAGCATCATAGTTCTCCGCATTGTTTCCGCCCTCAAGCGTGAGGGTAAGAGTTTCAGCGCCCAGATCGACGAGCTTACCCGCTACCGCAATTCCGGTGAGATCAACTTCCGCGTCGAGGACAAGGCTGGAGCGATGGAGGCCGTCAAGGATCACTTCGCTTCCACCGGCAACGCCGAGGCTGTGATGGATTTCGACGGCTATCGCCTGGAATTCGCCGACTGGTGGTTCAATATACGTCCGTCCAACACCGAACCCTATCTCCGCTTTATCTGCGAGGCCACTACAGATGAAGTGCTGCAGCAGAAGATAGCCGAAGCTGCGGCGATAATAGAGGGTAAGTTCGGAGGAAAGAGGGCGTAGGATGAGAATATCCGTGACCATGTTGCTGATGCTCCTGTCGTTCGCGGCGGGCGCTCAGACGAGGCTGCAGCTGAAGCAGGCAGAACTGCTGGTGCCGCGGCCCTGGAAGCAGCCGGTCCGGTCTTTCGTATCCTCTTCGGAGGCTCCTGCCTGCGATACTCTCGACACTTCCGATCCCGCCGTCAAGCTCATCCTCTGCGAAGACGGCAGCTGGCATTATTCCAAGGACTTCTCTGTCCTCGCGGACAGTTCCGTTTTCCGAAAGGACTGGAAAACCAACGTACTGAACCCATATAATACACGTCTGGAATCGCTTCCGTTCCGCATTACACTCAGCCTGGCCGATTCGGCATCGCGCTTCGTGTGTCCGTGTCAGGTTAAGGTATACTCGCCTTTCGGGCGCAGGCGCGGCCGCTACCATTCCGGTGTGGACCTGCCGCTCCCAAAGGGAACTCCCGTGCCGGTGGCTTTCGACGGGGAAGTCCGCGTGGCTATGTCTTCACGCGGGTACGGCAATGTGGTCATTGTCCGCCATGCCTGCGGTCTGGAAACTACCTATGCCCATCTGAGCGAACTCAAGGTTGGTTCGGGCACCTGGGTGCGTGCCGGGGATATAATCGGCCTGGGAGGTTCCACCGGCAGGTCCACCGGGCCCCATCTTCACTTCGAGACGCGGTACGACGGATTCGCCTTCGACCCCCAGTGGCTCATAGATTTCGAAAACGGCATTCTCCGTCAGGGAGTTTATGTGCTCAAGCGCCGCTACCTGGATTCCTCGTGCCGGTATTATCCCGAGTCGGAAGACGACGAAGAGCAGATTCTTCTTTCAGAGGAACAGGAACGCGCCGAAGCCGAGCGCATAGCTCGTGAGAAGGCGGCTGAGAAATATCACAAGGTACAGTCCGGCGACACGCTGTATGGACTTGCGCTTAAATATCATACTTCAGTGGCGGCGATCTGCAAGCTTAACGGCATCAAAGCGGATGCACCCCTGCGCATAGGAAAGTCTTTAAGGGTTAAATAATATGAAAGGATTATATGTTTTCGCCGCTTTGTCGGCAGCAATTATGGTTACAGGTCTTACAGGTTGCTCCTCCGTTACCGAATCCGGCCTCAGGCCTTCCGGTTTCCGTTCGGAATACAACGGGAAGAAGACGGCTCTCTATACCCTTACGAGCGAGTCGGGGATGGAGGCCTGCATTACCAATTTCGGCGCCCGCGTGGTTAGCTTGATGGTGAAGGACAAAGACGGGGTAAAGCGCGACGTGGTCCTCGGATTCGATAATATCAAGGACTATTTCCCTGAGAATAACAAGTCCGACTTCGGTGCGGCCATAGGACGTTATGCCAACCGCATCAACCATGGCCTCATCACCATCGACGGCGTCGAGTACCAGCTGCCGCTGAACAATAACGGGCATTGTCTGCACGGCGGTCCCGACGGATGGCAGTACAGGGTGTTCGACGTGGAGAAGGTGGACAGGTCGAGCATACGGATGTCGCTGGTTTCTCCCGACGGAGATTCCGGTTTCCCCGGAGAGGTGAAGGCTACGATTACCTACACCGTTACCGAGGACAACAAACTCGATATCCGTTACGAGGCCGTCACTTCCGCCCCTACGGTCATCAACATGACCAACCATTCATATTTTAACCTTGCTGGCGATCCTGCCGGACACAGCATCTGCGACGATCGCCTCCTTATCAATGCAAAGTATTATACTCCTGTGAATGAGGATCTTATCCCTACGGGAGAGATTGCTCCGGTTGAGGGAACTCCGCTCGATTTCCTGCATTTCCACAGGATAGGCAAGCGCATCGACAATGACTTCGAACAGCTGCAGTTCGGCCACGGTTACGACCATAACTGGGTGCTGAATACGAACGGCAACGATTACGTTTATGCCGCGGAGCTTTATTGCCCCGCCGACGGCATCTTCCTCAGGGTATATACAAGCGAACCCGGTATCCAGGTTTACTGCGGAAACTTCTTGGACGGCAGCGTAACCGGCAAGGGCGGCGTGGTTTATCCACACCGCGGAGCCATATGTCTCGAAACTCAAAAGTACCCCGATACTCCCAACAAGCCCGAATGGCCTTCGGCGCTCCTGAGGCCGGGGGAGACCTATCACAGCCATTGCGTTTACGCTTTCGGAGTCAGGTAAGATGGATA
>CAMHTE010000091.1 GCA_946187975.1 uncultured Bacteroidales bacterium
CAGAGGTGTTCCTCAACGTGTTCGTGTTCTTCCTCATCTTCGCAGGTATCATCCTGGACAAGATGGGGGTACGCTTCACGGCAACCCTTTCGGCTGCGGTGATGCTGGTAGGCGCCTGCATCAAATGGTTCGCAGTCAGCGAATCGTTCATGGGCGGCAGCCTCGAGGCCTGGTTCAACGCAAACCTCAACTACATTCCTCTCTTCGATGAACTCGGGGTTTCACCCTTCTACCGGGGGATGCCCGCTTCCGCCAAACTCGCCGCCTGCGGATTCATGATCTTCGGCTGCGGATGCGAGATGGCCGGAATTACGGTCAGCCGCGGTATAGTCAAGTGGTTCAAGGGACGTGAGATGGCTCTGGCCATGGGTTCCGAGATGGCTCTGGCCCGCCTCGGAGTGGCAACCTGCATGATATTCTCACCCTTCTTCGCCCGCCTGGGCGGCAGGGTGGACGTATCACGTTCGGTCGCCTTCGGAGTGGTGCTGATGTGCATCGCCCTCATCATGACCATCGTTTACTTCTTCATGGACCGCAAGCTCGACTCCCAGACCGGTGAGGCCGAGGAGAAGGACGATCCCTTCAAGGTCAGCGACATAGGAAAGATTCTCTCCGACGGAGGATTCTGGATTGTGGCCCTGCTGTGCGTGCTGTATTACAGCGCCATCTTCCCGTTCCAGAAGTATGCCGTGAACATGCTGCAGTGCAACCTCACCCTCAGCGAACCTGCCGCAGGCTCGTTCTGGGCGGGTGACAGCATAACCATAGTGCAGTACGTGATCATGCTGGCAGTCGCCGCATTCGGATTCGCGAGCAACTTCCAGAAAGTGAAGGCCCGCCAGTTCTCCCTGCTGGGCATCTCCATCGCTGCCCTCGTGGCATACTGCTATATGGGCTACATGCGCCAGTCGGCCGAATCCATCTTCGCGGTGTTCCCGCTTCTGGCCGTCCTCATCACCCCCATACTGGGCAACTACCTCGACCATCACGGCAAGGGCGCTTCCATGCTCGTGCTGGGATCGATACTCCTGATAGCCTGCCACCTCACCTTCGCATTCGTGCTGCCTGCCTTCAAGGGCAATACGATAGGCGGAGCGATCGTGGCTTACACCACCATCCTTGTGCTCGGCGCAAGCTTCTCGCTGGTGCCCGCCGCCCTCTGGCCTTCGGTCCCCAAGCTTGTGGACGCCAAGGTTATAGGCTCGGCATACGCACTTATCTTCTGGATCCAGAATATAGGATTGTGGCTCTTCCCCCTGCTCATCGGCAAGGTCCTGGACAAGACCAACCCCGGTGTCACCAACCCCACCCAGTTCAACTACACGGCTCCGCTCGTGATGCTGGCTTGCCTCGGAGTGGCGGCGCTGGTGCTCGGACTGGTGCTCAAGGTCGTGGACAGGAAGAAAGGTCTCGGACTCGAGGAACCCAACATTAAATGACAGGCAGTCTAAAAAGATGGGTACCCTGGCTGGCTCTTGCCTGCCTGGTGGTCCCCATGTTCGGCTCGTACTTCTTCGACGATATGTTCTCGAGCATATCGTATCTCTTCGCCGACCCTTCCCGACTGGAACTCGGCTGGGATTCGGCGGGGTACGGGCTTTACACCAGCGGATATTCGGTACTCTGCGTATTCGGCGGACTGGTGGTCTGCGGAATGCTGCTGGACCGCTGGGGAGTCAGGGTCACCGGCTCCATCTTCGTTGCGATGATGGCCGGAGGAGCCGCCATGGTGGCCTGGGCAGTTAGTTCGGGCATGGCTCCCGGCCGCTCCCTCACCCTCGCATATACCGGGTGCATGCTCTTCGGACTTGGCTCCGAAATTGCCGGAGTGGCCGTTACACGTTCCATCGCACGATGGTTCAAGGACGGCCCTATGGCATTTGCGATGGGTCTTCAGCTGGCAATCGCCAGACTGGGAACCGCCTTCGCCCTGATTATTTCCCCGAAGCTGGTGGCACAAAAGAGCGGAGATGCAGTCTATACCCTCGCGGAAACCGCCCGTCCGGCTTTCTTCGGGCTTGCACTGATTCTGTTCGGTTGCGTACTCTGGGGAGTGTTCGTGGCTCTTGACGCCAAGCGCTTCCCGCGGAAGAAAGAGGATATCTCCGGCCAGGCCGCCGATGAAAGCTCCTTCCGTTTTTCGGACGTGGTAAGAGTACTGACCAACCGCAGGTTCGTGCTGATTTCGCTGCTCTGCGTTTTCTTCTACAGCAGCATTATCGCATTCAAGAAGTTCGCAGGGGCCATACTAGTCCCGCGCTTCGACATACCCGCGGAGGCGGCCAGCTGGATGGTAAGCATGCTGCCGTTCGCAACCGTAGTGTTCGCTCCCCTTTTCGGAATAATGGTCGACAAACTCGGCAAGGGCACGCTGTGGATGCTTTCGGGAGCCGTTCTGGCCCTTGCAGCCCACCTGCTTCTGGCCTTCGCTCCGCAGGGAGTTCCCTTCTACGGCTACCTCGCCATGGTATTCCTGGGCTTCGGATATTCGCTGGTTCCCGCAGCAATGTGGCCGGCGGTGCCGCGGATAGTGCCGGACAAGGTCCTGGGTACCGCCTACTCCCTGATTTACTGGATACAGAACCTGGGCCTCATGCTCTTCAAGATGCTCGCCGGAGCCATCCTCGGCATGGCCGCTGCCGGGAGCACGCCCGGAGCCGACGGTCCGGTGTGGGTGGAAATGATGTTCGTGGGCGTCTGCATTGCGGCCCTGGGCATCTCCGCAGCACTCCATAGACTTAAACTATAATCTTTTCAAGGCAGATGTACGAGCTTCTGGACAGAATCCAATCCCCGGCGGATATTAAAGGCCTCAGCATAAAGGAGCTGGAGCAGCTCTGCGCCGAACTCAGGCAATATATAGTAGAGGTATGTTCCGAACATCCGGGACACCTTGCCTCCAGCCTGGGGGCCGTCGAGCTGATAGTCGGATGGCATTATGTTTACGACGCTCCCGCCGATAAGATAGTATTCGACGTCGGGCACCAGGCCTATGCACACAAGATCCTTACCGGACGCAGGGAAGAATTCCGGACACTCCGTACCAAAGATGGCATAAGCGGATTCCCCCTCAGGGACGAAAGCCCCTATGATGCCTTCGGCGCCGGGCATTCCTCCACATCGGTTTCCGCCGCACTTGGACTTGCAGAAGCGGCCCGGCTTCAGGGAAGGCACGAAAAGGTTGCCGCAATCATAGGCGACGGAGCCCTTACCGGAGGCCTGGCTTTCGAGGGGATGAACAATGCCGGAGCCGCCAGCGCGGACCTGCTCGTGATAGTCAACGACAACGAGATTTCCATCGACCGCAACCTGGGAGGTATCCACAACTACCTCCTGAAGGTCACCATGTCCCGCAAGTACAACTACGTGAAGGAGAAGGTGTGGAAGGCTATGGGAGCGCACGGCCTCAGGGCCTTCATTCAGAGATGGCTCCGCAGCCTCAAGGCATGGATCGTCAAAAGCAGCGGCGGTGACCTCTTCGAAGCCATAGGCTTCCGCTACTTCGGCCCCATCGACGGCAACGACATAGCCACGGTGGTGAACGCCCTCAGGAGGCTCCGCAACCTGCCCGGTCCCCGCCTTCTGCACTGCTGCACCGTAAAGGGAAAGGGCTACCCCGCATCCGAGGAAGACCCCTATACCTGGCACTCTCCCGGACGCTTCGACCCCGCCACAGGAAAACGCCTCAGCTCCGAAAAACCGGCCGACCGTTATCAGGACGTTTTCGGGGAGGTGCTGTGCGAACTCGCGGAAAAGGACGAGAGGGTGGTAGGTATCACCCCGGCCATGGCAAGCGGGTGCGGAATGAATCTCCTGGCACAGCGCATGCCGGAACGCTTCTACGACGTAGGCATAGAGGAAGAGCACGCGGTGACCTTCGCGGCCGGACTCGCCGCCGGAGGAATGCGCCCCTTCTGCAACATCTACTCGTCCTTCGCCCAGCGCGCATACGACCAGATTATCCACGACGTCGCCCTGCAGCGGCTGCCCGTGGTGCTGTGCTTCGACCGCGCCGGACTTGTGGGAGAGGACGGGGCCACCCATCAGGGAACATTCGACCTCGCAGCCCTGCGCTGCATCCCCGGCACCATAATCAGCGCCCCCCGCGACGAAATCGAACTCAAGCAGCTGATGTACACCGCCCTCAACACGGAACACGGACCATTTATAATAAGGTATCCCCGCGGATGCGGAGAAGGGGTGGCCTGGAAGGAGGCTCCTTATCAGGTTCTCCCCGCAGGCAAGGCCGAGGAACTGCGCAGCGGAAAGCGCGTGGCCGTCCTGTGTCTAGGCCCGGTGGCGTCGGAAGCCCTCAGGGCCGCTGACGAGTTCCCCGGAGAAGCGGGAGTTTGGGACATGCGTTTCCTCAAGCCCCTCGATACGGAGGTCCTGGACCGCGTAGCCGGATCATACGATTTCATTCTCACCGTTGAGGACGGATCCCTCAAGGGAGGACTCTTCGGTGCGGTCTCCGAATACCTCGCGCCAAGGGCCGTCCGGCCCGTCGTCGAAGGCATAGGCATAAGCGACGAGTTCGTGAGCCACGACTCTCAGCATCAGCAACGTACGCACTATGGCCTCGACTCCGGAAATATCCGGAAAAAGATTCAATTTTTTTTGGCAAATGACAAATAATGCCTATATTTGCAGTCCTTTTGCAAAAAAGGCTTGAAATACCGCCGATGTAGCTCAGTTGGCCAGAGCACGTGATTTGTAATCTCGGGGTCGAGGGTTCGAATCCCCCCATCGG
>CAMHTE010000092.1 GCA_946187975.1 uncultured Bacteroidales bacterium
CGTCGCTGTTCCAAACCTCGGCCACGAAGCATCCGGCCGTAGCAGCATATCCGGTGGCAGTGATGTTGGACGAACCACCTTTACCTCCGGCGCTCCAGGTATAGCTGTAGTTCTTGGAGCCAGTGTAAGTCTTGTTTCCGTCATAAACGCGCATCTGGTAGCTGTCCTCGGTAATGGTTCCCTTGGCTATCCAGTTCTGCATGGAGTTGCCCTTAATGCAGTATACGCCGTAGCCGTTGGGAGCACCCGTAACGTTGGAATTGCAACTCCACCAGCTTCCGCAGGCCGCTCCGTGCACGTGCTCATAAATGGGGATACCGCCGGCCGTGTTGTATGACGTGTGAATATAGTTCTGCATGTAGTGGGTATGCCCTATCATAATGTGGGCCTCCTTGAAGCGCTGCAGCAACTGCAGCACGTCGTAGTAGTGCTTGTCCTTATTGAACGACGATCCTCCGGAACTGGCACCGGCGCGGAACGGGATGTGGCAGCATATCATCACTATCTTGTCCGCAGGGTTGTCCACGTTTTCGATATCCTGACGGAGCCAATTTATCTGGTCGTCGGTAAATCCTCCGTTGTAGTTCCAGGTGCATCCGTTGGGCGAAGAATTGCTCTTTGTAGTCGTGACCATGACGTCGTCCATCACTATTATGTGCACCTTGCCCCTGTTGACCGAGTAATCCGTGGGTCCGAAGTGGCTCACGAACGCAGCCGTGGCGGTATAATCGTCGGTCTTGGTAGCCTCGTGGTCGTGATTACCTATGCAGTTGAAGAATGGAATGTACCACTCTCCGGCCTGTACCGACGCCATCGACTGGTCCATGGAATCCCAGATATTGGAGGAGTCGAAGATTATGTCGCCAAGGGTGAAGGCATAAACCGAAGGGTATGAGGCCAGGTCCTTCTTCATATCGGGAATGGTCTCGTTCTTCCAGCGGTTGACGTTCGAAGTTGTCTGGCACTGGGGATCGCTGATCATCACCAGTGTGAGCTCGTCCTCCACTTCCTGAGGCTCGAGGGTAAAGTCGGTGCGAACCACTGCGGGCAGGCCCACAGGCACGGTCCAGCACTTGGGACGGCTGGGTTTGCCGCTCTCCACGGGAACCTTGTAATTGGAAGGAAGAGTGAATTGAAGCGTCCTGCAGCGGCTGTCGGCCACCATCTGGTAAACACCGTTTTCGTCTGTCTTAACAAAAGTATAACCGTCCGAAACAGGAACTCCGGGTATGCCCAGGCCCGTCTTGGAATCGCGGAATACTCCGATCAGGTTATTGCCGGGGAATATCTCACTGCCGTCGATGGCTTCGCCGGGAAGGCGTGTAATGCCTCCGCGCAGCACCTGAACGTTCTTCCATTCCTTACGGGAATCCACAATGGGATGTCCGTCGTTATCGAGCAGCTGGGCCTCTATGTGGGCGTAAGTGCCATAGGGAACGGGAATACCGAATTCCATACGTTCGGTAGTGCCCGAAGAACGGGAGAAGCGGATCGACACCGAACTCTCCCCGTCGCGTGTCATCACCCCGCTGGACGGATTAGTCCAATTAGAAACATCGAACGATCCGCAGATGGCCTTGTCGGCCGAAACCAGCATGCAGGTCGCCTCTCCGGGAACATTGTTGAACGGGAAGAGAAGTGCGCCTCCGAGCTGGTGGAAATTCATCCGCACCACGTTGACCTTGGCTACCATGGGAGGACATATTACGTGCGAATACGAGAAATCGTAGGTATCGGGATAGCATACCGTGAGCTTATCGTTGCAGTAATCGCATACGAGGTCCGCCGGATAGACGGCTACGGTGGAAGCGCTGCAATCGTCCGGGCCGGCGAAAGTACCGATGCCTGTCCCCTCTCCCTTTATGATGTCGAAGGTTTCGAAGCGGCCGGCTGTAGTATAAACCGATATGGCCTCTCCGAAGGACCACTGAGATTTGCCTGAAGTATAGCTGACGCTACGCAGCTCGAGACTGTCAATAGTGGCTACAAGCCTGTTGAATGCAGGTGAAACGCTCTCTTCCTTATCCTTGGTGCGGCAGGAGGCAAAGATTAGAGCCCCCAGCGTCAGCACCCCGAAAAACAATGATTTCCTCATTATCCGTTCCAGTGTTATATCTTGCAAAAATACACATTTTTTGCATATCTTTGTAAAAACTTCCGGAATGAAAATCCTCATCTCCAACGACGACGGTTACAACTCCAAAGGCATCATATCACTGGCGAAAATCCTGCGCCCGTACGGCGAACTGACGATAGTGGGTCCCAAGGCCCCTCAAAGTGGCATGTCGATGGCTGTCAACCTGGACAAAAGGCCCCTTGCGGTAAAATGTCTTTCGAAGGAGAAGGGAGAACAGTGGTGGTATCTGGACGGAACTCCGTCAAGCTGCATCAAGTTCGGGCTCGACAACATTCTTTATCCGGATGTCCCCGACGTGGTGGTGAGCGGCATTAACCACGGCGCCAACTGCGGCACTGCCGCTTCCTATTCCGGAACCGTCGGAGCTGCGGCGGAAGGTGCCCTGGCGGGCATCCCTGCGATAGCAGTATCTCTCGACAACATATCGCCCGACGCCGATTTTACTGTCGTCGAAGAACTCTTCCCCGCCATCTTCGAGTCGCTCCTTGCGAAGAAGCCGGATCACTTCGGGGTACACTTCAACGTCAATTTCCCCGACCTTCCCGCAAGCCAGGTCAAAGGAGTTCGTATGGGCACCGAAGCCCTTCTCCGCTGGGAAAGGGAGTTCGTTCCTGTGGAGGCGGAGGGAGAAGAAGGCGAATCGCACTATGTGATGGCCGGAAGCATAGTCAATATTTCCAAGGACGATCCCCTCGCGGACCATAACCTCGTAAAGGCGGGTTATATCAGCATAGTTCCGCTCAACCTCATGATGACCGACAAGGATTTCCACTGACATGCGTTACTTTATCATTGCAGGCGAAGCCTCGGGCGACCTCCACGGCAGCAACCTCATCCGGGGTCTTGTTGCCGAAGATAAATCGGCCGAAATACGCTTCTACGGCGGTGCAATGATGGAATCCGCCGGCGGGCTCAAGCTCTCAGACTACAAGGATACGGCAGTTATGGGCCTGGGCGATGTACTCGCCAAACTTGGGACTATTCGCCGCAAGCTAAGGGAATGCAAGCAGCAGATACTCGAGTGGCATCCCGACGCTGTGGTGCTGATCGACTACCCCGGTTTCAATATGAAAATCGCACGCTTCTGCCACGAAAAAGGCATACGCGTGTTTTACTACATAGCCCCAAAGACCTGGGCCTCGCGCGAAAGCCGTAACGCCAAACTCAAGGCGTGGGTGGACAAGCTCTTCATAGTCTTCCCCTTCGAGGTTCCCTATTTCAGCGAACGCGGCATTCCCTTCATCTACAAGGGCAATCCCCTGATCGACGCCGTTGACGGGCACGACTTCGTACGCCCTGAGGAAGCGCCCTATATCGCAATCCTGGCAGGCTCCCGCAAAGGCGAGATAGCGCGTACGATGCCCAACGCAGTAAAGATGGCGGAACAGCTCCATGCCATGCCACAGTATGCGGGATACCGCTTCCTGGTAGCCGGAGCCCCTTCACGTACGCCTGAGGACTACGCCGCCTACATCGAGGGTCATCCTTATATCGAAGTGATCTTCGGACGCACCTACGACATACTCAAATACGCCGACGCAGCCCTTATCAACAGCGGCACGGCATCGCTCGAAGCGGCCTTGATCGGCACTCCCCAGGTGGTCTGCTGGAGCACGTCGTACATCACCGCAATGGTAGCCAAGCACATTTTCCGCGTGCTGGACCACATAAAATACATCTCCCTGGGTAATCTGATTCTCGACAAAGGGGCTTTCCGCGAGCTCATCCAGTTCGACTTCACTCCGGAAGCGGTCACGGCCGAAATCCGCCGCCTGATCGAAGATCTCCCCTACCGCGAGGCCATGATCGCCGACTATGCCGAAATCCGTTCCCGCCTTGGCGGAAGCGGAGCGTCGAGGGCCGTAGCCCGTGCAATGGTCGATGAATTAAAGGGTTAGTATTCCCTCCGGCCGAAAATGGCCGTTCCTATCCTTACTATCGTGGCGCCGTATTCGATGGCTATACGCCAGTCGTCGGACATTCCTATCGAAAGCTCCCTGAAGTCCCCGAGCCCGGGGAAAGAATCCCTGCAGGAAGAGAAGAGTTGCCGGATGCAGGCGAAGTCGGCCCTGATACGCTCCTCGTCATCCGTGTGAGAGGCCATACCCATCAGCCCGCAGAAGACGATTCCTGGCCATTTTGAGGCGTTTACGAGTATATCCTGGATCTCATCAGGGGCAAAGCCCTGCTTCGTCTCCTCGGCCCCTATATGCACCTCCAGCAGCACCCGAACCTTTTTTCCGGCCTGTACGGCCCAGGAGTCGATTGCATCCAAAAGCCGTGTACTGTCTACCGATTCAACGAGCGAAGCATATGGCAGCACCAGTTTGAGCTTATTTGTCTGAAGATGACCCAGAAAATGCCATTCTATATCCTGCGGCAGCTGTACGGCCTTGGCGGCGAACTCCTGAGGGCGGTTCTCTCCAAAAAACCTCTGCCCGGCGGCATAGGCCTCAAGGATGGCTGAGAGTGGATGAAATTTCGAAACTGCCACCAGTTTAACTCCTGATGGCAGTTCGTCGTAAAGTCTTTCCAGAGCGTCTGAAATCATTATCTGCGTTTTCCGCCCTG
>CAMHTE010000093.1 GCA_946187975.1 uncultured Bacteroidales bacterium
CCATCCCGGGATATCCCGACGCGCACTTCAAGCGCGACGCCATAGCCAATGCTCTTAAGATCGACTCCCTCGAGAACGAAATGACGCGCTGGGCCCTCTATGCCGGCAACCTCAAAAGGGTTCTTTCCGGAGAGCAGACGCTTACCATCGACAGCGTTCTGATGGACAATACCCCCAAGTATCTGCGCAAGCTGGCGGACGAGGAGCTTGCAAGGCAGGATTCCCTGCTGCGCGGCACGGTCGCACGCGAGGAGCGCTTCGGCGTTAGCGAGAAAAAGAGGGATCTCCCCTTGGAAGGGGTACACTTCTTCACTCCCCTAAAAGGGACAATCTCCCAGGCTTTTGACATGGTACTGCATCCGGCTGTGGATATTACCGCCCCCGCCAATTCGGTGGTAAGCGCAGTACTCGACGGTACGGTCTTTTTCGCGGACTGGACGGACGAAACGGGCTACACCATCAGCGTGCAGCATCCGGGAGGCATAGTATCGTGCTACAAGCATAACCAGAAATTACTCAAAAAAACGGGAGAGAAAGTCTCCGCAGGCACCCCAATAGCCCTCGTGGGCAATACCGGGTCGCTCACCACGGGAGACCACCTGCACTTCGAGCTGTGGTATAACGGCGAAGCGATCGACCCCGCCAAATACTGCAAGTTCTAGTGAAACGTAAAATCGCCATCCTCGGATCCACCGGGTCCATAGGCACCCAGACCCTCGACGTTATACGTTCCCACCGCGACATGTTCGAGGTGGAACTGCTCTCGGCAAACAACAGCACGTCGCTGCTCATCCAGCAGGCCCTGGAGTTCGACGCGGGCAGCGTGGTGATTGGCAACGAAGCCCTCTATCATGAGGTGGCCGACGCCCTCCAGCCTCATGGCATCAAGGTCTTCACCGGCATCGACAGCCTCTGCTCGCTGGCTTCCGCCGAGGGAGTGGACATAGTCGTGGGAGCCATGGTGGGGTTCAGCGGACTGCGTCCAACCCTCGCCGCACTGAAGGCTGGCAAGATAGTGGCCCTCGCCAACAAGGAGACTCTGGTAGCCGCCGGCGCGCCCGTCACGAAGGCCATGAGGGATAACGGAGGTCTGATCCTTCCCGTCGATTCCGAGCATTCCGCCATTTTCCAGTGCCTGCTTGGAGCCCAGGGCAACATGCTCACCAAGATACACCTCACCGCGTCCGGCGGACCTTTCCGCACCTGGCCCAAGGAGGAAATAGCCAAAGCCACGAAGGACCAGGCCCTCAAGCATCCCAACTGGAGCATGGGCGCGAAGGTTACGATAGATTCCTCCACCATGATGAACAAGGGCTTCGAGGTAATCGAGGCCAAATGGCTGTTCGACGTTCCTGCCGAAAAGATAGAAGTGGTGGTTCATCCCGAATCCGTAATACATTCCATGGTTGAGTTCGAAGACGGAGCGGTCATAGCTCAGCTAGCTTCGCCGGATATGCGCGAACCCATAGCCTTCGCCCTCGCCTTCCCTTCCCGCATCACGGTGGGCAACCGAAAACTCGATTTCCGCAATCTCGATCCCCTTCACTTCGAAGGAGCCGACCTGGACCGCTTCCCCTGCCTGGGACTCGCCTACGAGGCCATCAAGCGCGGGGGAAACGCCCCCTGCGCCCTCAACGCCGCCAACGAAGTCGCGGTCGCCGCATTCCTTCAGGACCGTATCGGCTTCTACGACATTGCACGCATGTGCGAACGCGCGCTTTCTGGCTTGGATTTTGTTGCAGAACCGAGCCTGGACGACATCTTCGCCACCCACGAAGCGGTGACTGCGAAGTCGCGCGAAACGCTCGCATAAATGGTATTTCTGATCAAACTTCTGCAAGTCCTGCTTGCACTTTCCATCCTGGTCGTAGCTCACGAAGCCGGGCATTTCTGTTTTGCAAAGCTCTTCCGGATCAGGGTGGAGAAGTTCTTTCTCTTCTTCGATATCGGAGGAAAGTTCATTTTCAGCACCAAACGCAGCCGTTGGTTCACGAAATTGTTCCCCGGGGCGCTCGAAAAAGAGACTGAATACGGCATAGGGTGGCTGCCTCTCGGCGGATACTGCAAGGTGTCCGGGATGATAGACGAGAGCATGGACCTGGAGCAGATGAAGCGGGAACCCCAGCCTTGGGAATTCCGCACCCACAGCGCCTGGCAGAGGCTTCTGGTAATGGCTGGAGGAGTTCTTTATAACTTCCTGTTCGCCATAGTGACCTACATCGCCATCATGGCCATATGGGGGCAGAGTTACATCTCCAACGACAACGCCCGCATCTATCCCGATAAACTGGCTCAGGAACTCGGGTTCCGCGCCGGCGACAGGGTGCTTGCATTCGACGATTACGTGCCCGGAAACTTCGGGATGCTGCAGGCCGACCTCGCACGGCGCAAGGTGCGTGTGGCAAAGGTGCTTCGCGGAACGGACACCCTCGACCTCTATATAGACGGGGCACTCATGGGTCAGGTGCTGGACGACCCCGGGATGTTCGACCTTGCCATTCCTTTTGAGATAGATTCAATAGCCGCCGGCAGTCCTAACGCCACCCGCGGATTCATGCGCGGCGACCTTGTTACCGCCTTTGACGGAGAACCTGCAGGATTCCTTCAGGACGCACGGAAACTGCTCCTCGCCCGTGCCGGGCAGGAAGTGGAAGCAAGCGTCGTCCGGGGATCCGATACCCTGAGTATTCCGGTGCAGATAGACAGCGCCGGCCGTATCGGCGCCTACCTGCATACTCCCTCCTTATGCACCGAGCATTATACCCTTGCACAAGCTATTCCTGCGGGGCTGAAACTCACATCGCAGACCATAGGGGGATACCTCCGCGACCTTCGACTTCTGGCCACTCCGTCCAGCGGAGCCTACAAATCGGTAGGGAGTTTCATCGCCATCGGGCAGGCCTTCCCTGCAGCCTGGGACTGGTACAGTTTCATGTTTCTTCTGGCACTCTTCTCCATAGTGCTCGGCGTTATGAACCTGCTGCCGATACCAGGTCTTGACGGCGGTCATATTATCTTTACACTCTTCGAGATCCTCACGGGCCGCAAGCCCTCCGACCGCTTCATGGTGGCTGCACAAATGGTCGGAATGGTACTGCTCGCGGGACTCATGCTTCTTGCTTTCGGAAACGATATCGGACGATTATTCAGATAGTTATGAAAAAGATATTTGCACTTTTATGCATCGCGCTTGCCGTCGTGTCCTGCGGCGGAAGGCGTAAGGCCCTGCTCCCCAACGTAAGCGGCAAAGCCGGAGAAATAGTCGTTGTGATGGAGAAGGAAGACTGGGAAGGCAACCCTGGCAATGCGACTCGCGAACTGCTCGCCGCCGACTGTCCCTTCCTGCCGCAGAGGGAACCCCTCTACACCCTGATCAACATCACGCCGGGCGGATTCGCATCCCTGCTCAAGGTACATCGCAACATCGTGTTCTTCGACATCAATCCCTTGGTGGCAAGCACCGGCGTACGTTACCTCCAGGATAAATGGGCCGCTCCCCAGTGTGTGGTGGCAGTCTCGGCACCCGACGCAGCAACTGCGGTGGAACTGCTTCACGAAAACGGCGCAAAGATAGTCGGAGCCATCGAACAGGCCGAACGCAATCGCGTGATCAGCAACACCATACGTTACGAGGACCGCTCCATCGCCCCTCAGGTGACGGAAATCTTCGGCGGTTCTCCCCACTTCCCTACCGGATACAAACTCAAGAAGAAAACCTCCGATTTTGTGTGGATAGCCGACGAGAAGCAGTATACCACGCAGGGAATCTTCGTTTACAGGTACCCCGTCAGCGGCGGAGACGAGTTCAGCATCGGACGCATCATAGCCGAACGCAACAGGACGCTGCTGGAGAACGTTCCGGGCATGTTCGAGAACTCCTACATGATTACCGGCAAGATCCCTGCACCGACGGTGGAATACCTGCGTTACCAGGGACGCGACTTTGCGCAGACACGTGGCTGGTGGGAGGTGGAGAACGACTTCATGGGAGGCCCCTTCGTGTCGCACTCGTTCTACAGCCCCGACGGCAAGTACATAGTGGTGGCGGAAGCCTTTGTATATGCCCCCAAATACGATAAGAGGCAGTACCTGCGCCAGGTGGAGTCGCTGCTTTATTCGTGGGAATGGGAGAAAAAATAATTTGAGATATTCAAAATAATTTCTACCTTTGCATCCCTTAATCGTTTGGTGGGTTCGTATAACGGTTAGTACTCAAGATTTTCATTCTTGCAATAGGAGTTCGATTCTCCTACCCACTACTGAAAATCATAAAAAAGTAAAAAATGGCAAATAACGCATCAGCAGAAAAAGCCAATCGCCAGAGCGAAAGGCGTAAATTGCATAACAGGTATTATGCAAAGACAACTCGCAACGCCATACGGGCAATCCGTACGAGCAGCGACAAGAAGGCCGCGGAGGCTGAGGCCCCCAAGGTGTACGCAATGATCGACAAGCTCGCAAAGCAGGGAGTCATCCACAAGAACAAGGCTTCCAACCTTAAGAGCGGAATCGCGCTGTACATCAACAAGCTTTCGTAATCGAGGGGCGCGGTTCATCCGCGCTCTTATTTTCGAGAAGTAGCGCAGTTGGCTAGCGCACCACGTTCGGGACGTGGGGGTCGGGCGTTCGAGTCGCCTCTTCTCGAC
>CAMHTE010000094.1 GCA_946187975.1 uncultured Bacteroidales bacterium
AGAAGGCCGCCGAATTCGACGACGCCCTCATGGAGAAGTTCTTCGAGGAAGGCACCCTTTCCGAGGATGAGGTCCGTGCAGGACTCAACAAGGGTATCGCCTCCGGTGAATGCATCCCCGTCTTCTGCCTCTCCGCAAAGAAGAATATCGGCACGAAGCGCCTGATGGAATTCTGCATCAAGGCCACCCGCAGCCCGGAAGGCATCAAGCACAAGACTATCAAAGGTAAGGAAGTCGTCTGCACCGAAGGTGCTCCCACCAGCCTCTTCATCTTCAAGACCTCGGTCGAGCAGCACCTCGGCGACGTGTCGTACTTCAAGGTAATGAGCGGCGTGCTCAAGGAAGGTGCCGACCTCACTAATCCCGAGACCGGCAACGGCGAGCGTCTGTCTGCAATCTACGCTGTCGCAGGCTCCAAGAAGGAGAAAGTCTCCTCGCTCAAGGCAGGTGACATAGGATGCGTGATGAAGCTTAAGAACGGCCGTGCCGACGTCACCCTGGCAGAGTCCGGATGCGACGCCTACGAGCACATCCTCTTCCCCGAGTCCAAGTACCGCTGCGCCATCAAGGCCGCCGACAAGAACGACGAAGCCAAGGTTGGCGACGCCCTCAACAAGATTTCCGCACAGGATCCTACCGCAATCGTGGAGTATTCCAAGGAACTGCGCCAGACCATCCTTAGCGGCCAGGGCGAGCAGCACATCAACTTCATCAAGTGGAGATTGAACAACGAGTTCAAGCTCAACGTTGAGCTCTACGCTCCCAAGGTTCCCTACCGTGAGACCATCACCAAGGTTGCTACCGCCACCTACCGTCACAAGAAGCAGTCCGGCGGTGCCGGCCAGTTCGGTGAGGTATCGATGCTCATCTGCCCTTATATCGAGGGAGAGCCCGCAGGCAACAGGTTCAAGATCGACGGCAAGGACACTGAACTCAAGATTAAGAAGCAGGAAACCTTCGACCTCGAATGGGGCGGCAAACTCGAGTACATCAACTGCGTAGTCGGCGGCGCCATCGACGAAGGCTTTATGCCCGCCATCCTCAAGGGTATCAACGACAAGATGACCGAAGGTCCTCTTACCGGATCCTACGCCCGCGACATCCGCGTCTATGTTTACGACGGTAAGATGCACCCCGTGGACTCCAAGGAAATCGCCTTCATCATCGCCGGCCGCAACGCCTTCAAGGAGGCCTTCCGCAACGCCGGTCCGAAGATTCTGGAGCCTATCTACAACGTGGATATCATCACTCCCAGCGACTACGTGGGACCCTGCATGTCGGATCTCAACACCCGCCGCGGTATGATCATGAACCAGGACGTCGATGGTAACTTCACCGTCCTCCACGCCCGCGTTCCCCTTGCAGAACTCTACAGGTACTCAACGACCCTCAGCTCCCTCTCGGGCGGCAGCGCGACCTTCACCATGAAGTTCGCAGAATACGTGCCCGTACCCGCCGACGTACAGACCAAGCTTCTGGCCGACTACGCCGCACAGGAGCAGGACGAAGACTAAGCGAGAACAACTGATTAATAACACTAAAACATGTCCTATAAACACTTCCTGGCAGTAGTGTTGGCTTTTGCTGTGGTGGCAGGCTGCACTAAGAAAGAAGAGGAGCAGGGAACACTTTCCGTGGACCCCGCCGAACTTACCCTTACCGGAAACAACCCCGGTAAAACCCTTCAGATCAAGTCCAGTACCACATGGACGGTATCCGCTTCCGAAAACTGGCTCCACGCCGACCCTGCGAGGGGAGAGGGAGACCAGGAGATTACAGTCAGCGCCGACCGCTATCCCGGTTCGGGCTTCCGCAAGGCCAAGCTGACAGTCGCCATCAAAGGAAAGCAGGAGGTAGTTTCCGTAACACAGTATTCCTTCTCGGAGGTGATGACAGTTACCCCGGAAGAAATTGTCTTTACAGGAGACGTTCTCACGGCATCCGTGGAAGTGACGTCCAACACCGACTGGCGTACCATCACCGAAGAAAGCTGGATTTCCTGCAACCCCTCGGAGGGTAATGGCAATGCCACGGTGACTATCACCGCCCAGCCTATCACCCAGGCGGAAGGCAAGCGCGAAGGCGTTGTGTCCTTCAAGTACAGCGATGTACGCGTAAACGTGAAGGTTACACAGTCGTTCGACGATGGACTGTTCAGCGGTGGTACCGGAACGGCTGCCACCCCTTACCTGATTTCCACTGCGGCTGATCTGCAGCAGCTGTCTTCGCTCTCGAACGACAGCAAGACCAGCGCAAAACTGGCCGCATCGCACTTCCAGCAGACCGCAGACATCAACATGGAAGGAGTTTCCGGCTTCGTACCCCTCTTCCAGGACAGCAAGTTCTCGGGGGTTTACGACGGCGGATCGCACAGCATCCTCGGACTCGAGGTTAAACCCAAGGCCCAGAAGGCCAGCGGATTCATAGCTTATTCCGACGGTGGAAACATCAAAGACCTTAACTTTAGCGCCGTAGACGTCGACGCTCCCTACGTGTTCTGCGGAGCTATCGTCGGACATGCCCTCAACTCCACCATCAGCAACTGCAACGTCACCGGTAAGATACGCCAGTATACGAAGGAAATCAATGCAACCGGTTCCAATAATGAAGGTTACTCAGGAGGTCTGGTCGGTTACGCCGATGCCTGCACCATCGAGCACTGCACCCTGGACGGCAGCGTGACCGTTTATGGTCTGTATGGCGGCGGTCTTTTCGGATACATCAAGAACACCACCGTCAGCGACTGCCATCTGCTGAAGGAGAACACCGTTAATATTTACTACCACTTCAACGGCGGCCTCATCGGAAGGATGGACGGAGCCTCGTCTACCGTAAAAGGATGCTCCTTCGAAGGTAATCTTACAGCAGTAGGTTACTTCCAGGGCGGTATCGTTGGCGAGATGCGCGGTGGACGCGTAGAGAACTGTGTCATGGGAAGCTACGCATCCATAGGTTGCGACAAATACTGCGTCGGAGGCATAGTGGGTGCGGCCGTTCCCGTCGATGAGATAGTGATCGACCACTGCGCCGCATACGGTACCATCAAAGGACAGTATTCGGTCGGAGGCATTGTTGGATACAGCGGCTACCGTATGTCCACTCCCGGACCCATTTCGAGCGCCACCAAAGACGTTACCATCAGCAATTGCGCCTACATTGGCGGAGAAATCACAGCCACCGGCAACAACGGAGGCAGCAATGCATATTCAATTGCGGCCGGTATTCTCGGATGGTCTCACGGCGGCAATAAGCTTCTGGTAAAGGGATGTTACAGCAATCCTTCTGTCCTTCAGACTATCTCTACGGGTAACAGGGGGGCACTTGCCGGCATCATGGCATACCAGAACAGCACTAGCGGCAACTGCATCGTCAAGGACTGCTACAGCACGGTAACCCCATCTACGATGCTCACCCAGAACGATCAGATAACCAGCCTAAGCACCGGCTTCTACGGAGGCATTTATTGCCGCGCCACCCAGGCAACCACCATTTCGTCCTGCTGGTGCGACAATTCCATAAAGTTTGGGACTTCCGACAGCGCAGCTACCGAGACCGGGAACGAGAGGCTTACCACAGCCCAACTCGCCGACGGGACCCTGCTTGGCAAACTGCAGGGCGCAGCGGACGGGACCGTATGGATTGCCGGGACGAACGGCCTTCCCACTATCGAGGGACTGCCTGCCGATCCGAACGTCAAGCCAAAGGCCGCCAAGCGCGTCAGCGTAATCGGCGACTCCATCTCCACCTTCAAGGGATGGATCCCCGCCGGCTACAGCGCCCACTACCCTGCTACCGACGGCACTCTCACCCTGGTGAACGAGACCTACTGGTACCGCCTGATCCACGACTACATGCAGAGCGCCACGCTCGACATGAACATCGCCTTCTCCGGCTCCACGGTCACCAATACCACCGACGAGAACTATAAGAATAAGTATGGAACCGCATCGAACGCATGGTTCAAGAAGGACTTCACCACCCGCTTCAAGGAATGCGGCGGATGCGGACGTCCGGACATCATCCTGATCCATGGCGGCACCAACGACTGGGCGCACAACGCCGACCCGCTGGCTCCCGGTGTTGCTATTCGTAACGATGCTTCCAATATTTATGGCGGAAGCAAGCCTTCGGCTTCGGTGATGCAGGCGATTTACGACAAGGCAGACGCGGCCACCACCAGGTCCGACATCAACGCCCTGCCTGACGGAACCTACTGCGAAGCTTACGTTAAGCTGCTTTGCCAAATCCGCGAGCGCTATCCTCAGTGCAAGGTGGTCTGCATAATCGGCGACTACCTCAGCAGCTCCATCGAGCAGTCCACGCTGGAAATCGCAGCGCACTACGGGGCCAAGACCGTGAACCTGTTCCGCGTGAACGGTTTCAACGATCTCGGAGGCTACTCGCCTGAGACCTTGTCCAACAAGGGTTCGCAGCCCAACATGCCTAAGCACGACTATTCGGGCGACACCGGCGGATGCCATCCCGGCTCCAAGGCTATGGAATACATCGCCAACAAGATCTACACCGAGCTCGGCGCCTGGCTGGAGCAGTA
>CAMHTE010000095.1 GCA_946187975.1 uncultured Bacteroidales bacterium
CGCAGAAGTTCGTGGAGTTCCTGAAGGAGAACAATTCCTTTAATCAGACTTTGGGATAATCACTCCAAACAAAAAACACCGTATTATACTCTAATACACTTTCTTCCCAGCACCACGAAAGGACCGCATCCCGCGGTCTTTTTTCGTTCTATTCAGCCCACCATCGCTTCGCAGGCCTCGAGGAGGTCCTGGAAGGTTTCTTCGAAGTCGCCTGTGTACCAGGGGTCGGCTACGTCGCGGCCGATGCCGGTGTACGACATCATGAGATGGATCTTGCCCTGAGGATCGTCGGGGATGATGCGTTTGAGGAGCCGCAGGTTGGAGGAGTCCATGCAGATGATGCGGTCGAAGCGTCCATAATCCGCCCGGCTTACCTGACGGGCGCGCTTTTCGGGATTGAACCATATGCCGTGCTGGCTCAGACAGCGTCTGGCGGGGGGATAAATGGGATTGCCGGTCTCTTCGGTGGAAACGGCGGCCGATTCGATATAGTAACTGTCCTCGAGTCCCTTAGCCTTAACCATGGCCTTGAAAATGAACTCGGCCATTGGACTCCGGCAGATATTTCCGTGGCAGACGAAGAGAATCCGTTTCGTGGGCATATACAGTTGACAAAGATAGAAAAAAGCAGTAATTTTGGACTATGATTGCAACACGGATACGTCCGAGGCTGAGGCTCTGGGCGATATTTAATAAGCTGGGGTACGTGCCATGGCGGAAGCCGAAGACCGAAGTCGGAAAGAACGGTAAGATGTTCGGTGGAGCGGGGGAGATCATTCCCTTTTTGAACGATGACGCCAAACGCACCTTCTCGCACCTGCTGCTCAGGCCGGGTTATATGATGCGGGATTATGTGCTTGGGGGCCAGCATGAGCGCTACCTGTCGCCGTTGACCGCTCTGCTCGTATTCTATTCGGTATTCACCCTGATTGTTGCAATAGTGAAGCCGGGAGCGTCCAAGGATTCTTTCGACGATCTTTACCGCGGCCTGAGGGACGCTACTGTCAAGGTCGACTCTACGGGCCGGGACGAACAGGTCGCGAAGGCTACGTCGATAGCAATGAAAACGATGGCGGACGCCATCCTGATCACTCGCCTGGACCTTCATCCCGAGGAGGCCGACACGCCGTGGAAAGAATCGCTCGCGGCCATCGAGGGTGACCTTCGCGGCAAAGGCATACCCCTCTTCCTGGGTAACTTCCTGTTGCTGTGGTTCACGCTTGCCCTGCTGTTGCGCAAACGCGGAATCAACGTATCCGGTTCGGCTGCAATATCGGCCTACGTGCTCTGCCAGTTCTGCATATTCATGTTCCTGGCGCTTATCTTCTCGTTCGGAAACAACTCCAACCTTGGCCTGCTTGTAACGGGAATACTCCTGTTTATAGATTACCGGCAGCTTCTGGGCATTGCGGCCAGACCTGCATTCCGCTTGACAATCAGGACGGGACTGGTTTATCTGCTACTGCTGGTGCTCTTCTACCTGCTCCTGGTGATGGCCTTTATTATAGTAGCCTTATTGAAGGTGTGAGCTTAGGCGTCGGCGAAGGTTTTTCCGTCGGCGAGGGTTACTTGCAGTTTGGAGTATTCGCAGTGGAAGTCGTTCTCCAGACGGTCCATGTAGCGGGCGCATTCCTGTTTGCACTTGGGCAGGTCGTGAAGGAGATAGTTGCCGCAGGTTTCGGGAGTGGTCGCGGGAACCTCGGTCTGAGTAAGTATCCACTTCAGGCACTCTATCGTCAGGCGGCGTATATCCTCCACGGAATAATTGCCGGTCATAATCAGGTACATCCCGGTCAGACAGCCCATGGGACCTACGTAAACAACGTCTTCCTTTACTTCGCTGTTGCGGTACCACGTGGCCATGAGATGCTCCAGGCTGTGCATGGCGGCAGGGGCCATTGCCGGTTCGGCATTGGGTTCCGTGATGCGGAGGTCGAAGGTGGTAAAGCCCCTGTCCACGCGGGAGACATAGATTCCTGGCTTGAGCCTGGTGTGGTCGATGGTAAAACTCTGAATAACTTCCATTGCAATGCAAGTATAGCAATTATTTATCACAATTAGTTGGGATGCCGCGATAATCCTCCGTGGAGGGGGCGTATCTTTGCGTCAGTTATGGAACACACACACGAACATCATCACCATCATCATCACCATGCGGATGCGGCGGATGTCGCTTCGCTGAAGGGTATATATTGGATATCCATTGCACTCAACCTTGCCTTCGTAGCAGTTGAAGCAGGGGTTGGAATATGGAAAGGGTCGCTGGGCCTGCTTTCGGACGCAGGACATAACCTGAGCGACGTATTCTCGCTGATTCTTGCCCTTGTGGCCGTCCGTCTGGCCGCTACCCATGGTAATAAGATCTTTACTTACGGATACCGCAAGGGATCCGTCCTCATCTCACTCCTAAATGCTGTCATCCTGCTGGTGGCCGTTGGTGCCATCATCGTGGAAAGCATCCATAAACTCAGCCAGCCGGCCGCAGTAGACGGGGGAGCGATAGCATGGACGGCTGCCGTCGGAATCGTGGTCAACGGCCTGACGGCTTTTCTGCTGATGAAGCACCGCAAAGGCGATATCAATACCCGCGGAGCCTTCCTGCACATGGCCGCCGATACTCTCGTTTCCGTAGGAGTAGTGGTTTCGGGCATCGTGATTTCGATTACAGGATGGTCGTTCATCGACCCGCTTATCGGGCTTGTGGTAGCGGCAATCATCCTTGTGGGAACCTGGGACCTGCTGTCTGAGAGCCTTCGCATGAGTATGGATGCGGTGCCGGAGAGCATCGATCCGGACGATGTTCGCAGGGACATTGAGGAAACACCCGGAGTTATCGGGGTGCATCATATACACATCTGGCCCATCAGCACCACCGAAACCGCCATCACGGCACATCTGGTGCTCGCTCCGGACGCGACTGCGCATGAAGTGGTGCACAGAGTCAAGCATATGCTCTCAGAGGAGGGGATAAAGCACGCCACCCTCGAAACAGAACTCGCCGGACAGCCCTGTGCCGACGAAGAGGGATGCTGCGGAAATACCTGCAGCTGAATCGCTTATCCTATTTGAATTCTATTTCCGGCGAAGGCTGGTGAACTACTATCTTGCGGAGGCGGGGGACCCTGTTGGCGATGAAGGCCAGGATATGCCTGTCGCGCTTGTCGGGGTAAACCTCGCTGAAGCGTACCATAAGCCCGGTTTCGATGGCGTCGGACAGTTCGTCGTTGACTGCCGAACCGAATATCTTCATGGTCGAAGACGAATTGATGTATGAGTTAACCAGCGGGGGAATGTTGGTGCCAAGCTGGTGCAGGGCCTTCTTCAGGCAGCGCAGGTCTTCGTGGAGGCCTTCGCCCGAGAGTACGAGGTCGAGCAGGCGGTTGTCGGTATGGGAACGCAGGGGCTTGTACGGACGTATGAGTTCTTCTTCATCGGGGAAGTGCTTCTCGAGGAAGCGCAGGATAAGGTCCCTGGAAGTCTTGTCGTACGACTTGTAGATGGTCATCTTTCCGAAGAAATACTCTACCCCGGGATTGCTCAGCAGCACTCCTACTATTCCGTCCCATAGATTATCCATCGTAAACAACGCTTTGGGACCGGCTTTGGAGCTTTGGTATTCGGGAGCCACGAAGGACCGGCCGAGTTCCATGGTGCGGGGGAGATAGTCCTTAATGAACCTGTCGGAAAAATGGTAAAGATGCGACGAGGTGACGTTAGGCTGGCCGTCTTCCTTGAGGGTGACATGTTTGCCAAGAAGGAAGCGGTAGCCGCCTATTATGGCCTGTGCATCCGGATCCCAGACGATCAGCTGCTGGTAAGGTTTGGGCAGGAAGTCGTATTCATCGAGATCGATCTCATTGCCGGAACAGCCGCCTGCGGCACGGTAAGTGAGTTCGCGTATGCGGCCTATCTCACGCAGGGTATTGGGAGCATTGTTGCAGTCAACGATATAGAGTTCGTTGCCACCCTTGTTGGTGTCCATGAGCTTGCGTTCAGGCGTCAGTTCGGCCTTTATCAACGACAGCGGGACTGGATCGATGATTTTCTTCATAATACGCTATGTCTAACGTTCTTTGCAAATATAGCAAAAAGAAAAAAAGCACCGCAAACCGCGGTGCTTTTTCGTGACTCCTACAGCAAGCCACCTTGCAAATAGTTGCATAATAGCCATTTAGCACATTGCATCTAATTGCATAGAAGCGCATTATTATACCGTTTTCGGCTCAACACTTCGCCAATATTGCATTTTTTCGGCTCAAATATTTGAAAAATGAGCCGTATTTTCTTATATTTGAGCCGTAAATCGAAAGAACCATGACCAGAGAAAACGAAATA
>CAMHTE010000096.1 GCA_946187975.1 uncultured Bacteroidales bacterium
CGGGCGTAAAGTGCGCCCTCCTGACCGGCAGCAGCACTGTAAGGGAGCGCCGGGAGATTCATGCCGGACTGGAAGACGGCAGCATAGGACTTATAGTGGGCACGCATGCCCTGCTCGAGGACGACGTGCGGTTCCAGGCCCTGGGGCTCGCAATAATCGACGAGCAGCACCGCTTCGGTGTTGACCAGCGCTCGAAACTCTGGGCTAAAGGACCGTCATCGTGCGCTCCGCACGTTCTGGTTATGACGGCAACCCCCATTCCGCGCACGCTTGCAATGACACTGTACGGGGATCTGGACGTGTCGGTGATAGACGAACTGCCTCCGGGACGTAAACCCGTCAAGACCATACTCGTTCCGGACTCAAAAAAGGCCGCGGTTTACAAGTTCATGCGCGAGCAGATCGCCCTGGGGCATCAGGTATTCGTGGTTTATCCCCTTATATTCGAGAGCGAAAAGATGGACCTCAAGAACCTGGAAATGGGCTATGAGGATATCCTGAAGCACTTCCCGATGCCGGATTACAAGGTTGCCATCGTCCACGGACAGCAGACGGGAGAAGTGAAAGAGTTCAACATGTCCGCATTTGCCGAAGGCAGGGCAGACATACTGGTTTCCACCACGGTAATTGAGGTGGGTGTGGACGTGCCCAACGCCAGCGTGATGGTCATCGAGAGCGCCCAGCGCTTCGGCCTGAGCCAGTTGCACCAGCTGCGCGGACGCGTCGGACGCGGAGCGGACGAAAGCTTCTGCATACTTGTCCACGACTTTAAAACCGGCAAAGACGCCCGCGAGCGGCTGGAACTCATGTGCCGCACCACCGACGGCTTCGAGATAGCGGAAGAAGATATGAAGATGCGCGGCCCGGGCGACCTCGAAGGAACCCAGCAGAGCGGTCTCCCCGTGAATCTTCACATAGCATCCCTTGCGAGGGACGGAATACTTCTGAACCAGGCCAGGGTTTACGCAGGGAACGTGCTGGACGCCGATCCCACCCTGTCCCAGCCCCGAAATGCTAAGTTGGCAGCAGAGCTGCGCAAGGGCAAATACGACATAAAAGATTACAGTAAAATCAGTTAACAATATGAACGCACGTAAAATGTCGCTCGCCGGAGCAATCATCGCCGGATTCATAGTATTCGGCTACGGCTTGGGCAGCATCTTCAACGACACAAAGGCACTTATGAAAAAGAACGAAGCAAGCGCGTACATCGGCCCCTCGAAGGTCGAGATCAGCGACGGCATCATGACACCGGAGGTGCTTCTCGCCCTCGGGCGCATCTCCGACCCACAACTCTCCCCCGACGGCAAACACATCCTCTACGGAGTCAGCTATCAGTCGGTAGAGAAGAACTGCTCCTGCCGCAACCTCTTCCTCTGCAATCCGGACGGAAGCGGCAAGGTTCATCTCACACGCTATGCCAAGAGCGTGAACTGCGCGCGATGGAGTGCCGACGGAGGCAGCATCTACTTCGTCCATGACGGGCAGCTCTGGAAGGCTCCCTTCAAGGGCAACAAGCTCGGCAAGAAGGTGAAACTCAGCGACATACCCGCAGGAATCGGCGAGTATAAGGTTTCGCCCGACGAGAGCATGGTGCTTTACACCAGCACTATTAAGAACACTGCCCTGGTGCAGCCCGCTGACACCGATCCTGCACTGGATAAAGCCCAGGCTTATGCTACTGAGAACCTGATGTACCGCCATTGGGACCACTGGGTGACCGAAGTGCCCCGCAGCTACGTGGCTCCACTGGACGGCAGCCTTATCACCCCGGACAACAGCAAGGACATACTGGACTCTTACGAGCTTTATGAGCTGCCCACGGAGCCATTCGGAGGCATCGAGCAACTGGACTGGGCACCCGACAGCAGGCACATTGCCTACAGTTGCCGCAAAAAGACCGGCAAGGAGTATGCTTTCAGCACCAATACCTCCATTTATATATATGACGTGAAGAACGGTGAGACCATCCCCGTTACCGAAAAGGGAGGCTACGACACCGACCCTGTCTGGAGTCCTGACGGAAAGCATCTGGCATGGGTATCCATGGCCCGCGACGGCTATGAGGCGGACCAGCAGCGACTGTTTGTGGCAGACCTCGATGCAGATTTGAATGTCTCAAATATCCGCCAGCTGGGCGCAGACTTCGACCACGACGTTACCGGTCCCTCATGGCACGGAGAGCAGATTTACTTCGCCGCCCTCATGGACGAGGCCGTGCAGAGCATCTTCCGCGCCAGCCTCGACGGCAGCATCGAGCGCCTCACTCCGGGCAACTGGTGGACGGACTTCTTCCCTCCCTTCGCAGTGCTCGACAAGGAGGACGGTTCCGTGGAGATGCTCACATCCTATTACAGTCTGGAATTCCCCGTTGAACTCGTGAGTGTGCGTGCCGGCGCGGGAGAGCCCTCTTTCCAACAGATAACCACGGAGAACAAACACATCCTGGACCAGCTCGACGCCGTTAGCGAGGAGAGCGTTTACGTGGAGACGGTGGACCACAAGCAGATGCAGTGCTGGGTGATGTACCCTCCCAAGTTCGATCCGTCGAAGGTTTATCCTGCCATCGAAATCGTGCTCGGAGGTCCTCAGGGCAGCAATTCCCAGGACTGGAGCTACCGCTGGTGCTACCGCCTGATGGCACAGCAGGGCTACATCGTGATAATGCCTAACCGTCGCGGAACGACCGCCTTCGGACAGGCCTGGAAGGAGCAGATAAGCGGCGACTACCCCGGCCTCAACATGCAGGACTACCTCTCCGCAGGACGCTATATCAAGAGTAAACCTTACGTCGGCAAACTCGCATGCGTAGGAGCTTCGTACGGAGGCTATTCCGCTTATATGCTGGAAGGTCTGCACGGTGACCTCTACGACTGCTTCATAGCCCATGCGGGCATCTTCGACGAGAAGCAGCTGTGGTTCACCACCGAGGAGATGTGGTTCGCAAACTGGGATAACGGCGGCCTCACCGAATACGCATACGATCCTTCGGCCGGAATCGGCCCTGCGGGCGACGGCATCACCTTCGGCGGCATGCAGCAGGCGGGCGCTCCCTACGCCTCGACTCCGAAGGCACAGCGCCACTACGGTAACTCCCCCGCCTCGATGGTCACAAAATGGCACACTCCAATACTCTGCATCCACGGAGGAATGGATTTCCGCATCCCTTACGAACAGGGCATGGCAGCCTTCAACGCCGCCCAGATGATGGGCGTGCCCAGCAAACTGATCATCTTCCCCGAAGAGAATCACTGGATCCTCCAGCCTCAGAACGCTCTCTTCTGGCACCGCAACTTCTTCGACTGGCTCGAAAAGTGGTGTAAATAGATTTCCCGAGAGCCGCGCTTGCAAAACTCACATTTTAGTGTTACTTTTACAGGCATGGAGCTCTATCACGGATCGGACAAACTGTTGGACGCGCCACACATTGGAGGCGGCAGTCCGACCAACGATTACGGGCCTGGTTTTTACTGTACGAAAAACCTGGCCCTTGCGTATGAGTGGGCGTGTACCGACCGTCATACGGGTTTTGCAAATAAATATGAGCTGGACACAACAGGATTAAAGATTCTGAACCTCAACGGAAAAGGATATCATATCCTGAACTGGCTCGCAGTGCTGCTGAAAAACCGGATATTCGATGTGGGGTCCGGCCTCCCCAGGCAGGCAAACGATTACATTCAATGGCATTTCCTGCCGGATTATACCGGCTTCGATATAATTACGGGATATCGCGCGGACGATTCGTATTTCTCGTATGCGCGGGCCTTCCTCAACAACACCATATCCCTCGAGCAACTGAGTCGCGCCATGCGTCCGGGTAAGCTGGGAGAACAGGTGGTAATCCGCAGCGCCTCTGCATACGATGCCCTGACATATCTGGGAGGTACCCCTGCAGACAGGGATACTTACTATCCCCGTCGCCTTGCGCGCGACAACGCTGC
>CAMHTE010000097.1 GCA_946187975.1 uncultured Bacteroidales bacterium
TTCACGCTGCCGTCGGGAAAAGTAATGTTAATCATTATAATAAATTACAATCCCGCAAAGATACAAATTTTTAGTATATTTGCGTTGTTATGGCTGAAGGCAAAACATCACTTTGGAACGAGGCCGGAAGAGCCGGACTCATCCTCGGAGGCGTAAGCATCGCCTTTATCGCAATAGGTTTTCTCTTAGATAAAATACATCTGCCCGGACTCCCCGCCGGAATCCTGTCGGTAGTGCTGTGGGCCGGTAAATTATGGCTTACGCTCCACATCCTGGTAGTATGCATGCGCCGATTTACCGACGGTGCCGGCAAGCTACGTTCCCTCGCATTCGGATTCGGCGTGGCAGCTTCGCTGTGCGCAGGACTAGTTTACGGGGCGGGATACTTTGCCTATATAGCATACATCAATCCCGAATCCGTCAGCGCTGCCTTCGAATCCGTCATGCAGGCGTATTCGTCCCAGCTTACTTCCGACCAGATGGAAGCCGTAGCCAACACGCAGGCCAACTTCCCTGCCATCGCCTTCTTTATCCAGCTGATCTGGTGCACACTGCTCGGAGCCATCTTCTCCGCCATTATCTCGGGGAGGATATGCAGCAGCGACGACCCTTTTGACGACGACGAAGACTAAGCCCGGACAACATGGACATTTCTGTTGTAATTCCCCTTTTCAACGAGCGTGAATCGCTCCCGGAACTCTCAGCCTGGATAGCCAGGGTGCTTGAGGCCGAAGGGCTGCAGTACGAAGTTATTATGGTGGATGACGGCAGTACGGACGGATCGTGGGACACGGTTCGTGAACTCTCCGCCGCCGATTCCCGCATACACGGCATACGTTTCCGCCGCAATTACGGTAAATCCGCCGCTCTTTACTGCGGCTTTGCCAAGGCTGCCGGTGATGTAGTGATTACCATGGATGCTGACCTCCAGGACAGCCCGGACGAGATTCCGGCACTCTACCATAAGATCAAGGACGAAGGATACGACGTCGTTTCCGGATGGAAGCAGCACCGCAAGGACAACGTCCTCACCAAGAATCTTCCGTCAAAGCTCTTTAATGCCACGGCACGGTGCATAACTGGAATACGCCTGCACGACATGAACTGCGGGCTAAAGGCCTACCGTTCCGACGTTGTCAAGAACATAGAGGTTTACGGCGAGATGCACCGCTATATCCCCTACCTCGCTAAGAACGCTGGCTTTACCCGCATAGGCGAAGTTCCGGTACATCATAGCAAACGCAAATACGGTAAGAGCAAATTCGGTATGAACCGCTTCGTGAACGGCTTCCTGGACCTGCTCAGCCTTTGGTTCCTAAGTACTTTCGGCAAGCAGCCGATGCATTTCTTCGGATATTCCGGCATCGCCATGTTCCTTGTCGGCGGTGTTATGGCCGTTTGGATCATAGTTTCCAAACTCGTACGCCAGGGCGCCGGCCTGCCCTACAGGGCTGTCACCGACCAGCCCCTCTTCTACCTTGCCCTGCTCGCAGTGGTACTGGGTGCCATGTTCTTCCTCGCCGGCTTCCTCGGCGAGCTTGTATCGCGCGCCAGCGGCGACCGTAACCGTTACAACATAAAAGACGAGCTCTGATAATAAAGAAACGGCATATACAATGAAAAGGAAAATTGCGATAATCGGATCCGGTATGATGGGATCCGCCCTGGCCTTCCCCGCAAGGGAGAACGGACACGAAGTCAACCTCGTAGGTACTCCCCTCGATAAGGATATAATCGACGCCTGCCGCAAGACGGGCCGTCATCCCAAGTTCGAGAGCGACTTCCCCGCCGGAGTCAAATATTTCCAGTTTGAGGAGTGGAAAGAGGCCGTCAAGGGCGTCGATTTCGTAATCGGCGGCGTGTCTTCGTTCGGAGTCGACTGGTTCCTCGAGGAAGTCCTGAGCTATCTCGATCCGTCGATTCCCGTTCTCTCGGTTACCAAAGGACTGATCAACCTCGAGGACGGCACCCTCATCTCCTACCCCGACTATTGGGAGCGCGCTCTTGCAGCCAAGGGCATTAAGAGGGAGATTTGTGCAATCGGAGGCCCCTGCACTTCGTACGAACTGGTTTACCACGACCAGAGTGAGGTTGCCTTCTGCGGTAAGGACAGCTCGGTCATCCGCATGATGAAGGAAACCCTCACCACCGATTATTACCATATTTCGCTTACCAACGACGTCATCGGGCTCGAAAGCGCAGTGGCCCTCAAGAACGGCTACGCCCTGGCAATCGCCATGACCATCGGCCTGGTGAACCGTCACCATGGTCCCGAGGCGGGTCTCCACTTCAATTCGCAGGCCGCCGCCTTCTACCAGGCAGTGAAGGAAATGCGCTTCCTCCTCGAAATGCAGGGAGCCAGCCGTAACTGCGAGAACATAGGAATTGGCGACCTCTACGTTACCGTTTACGGAGGCCGTACCCGTAAGATAGGCATACTGCTGGGCGAAGGCAAGAGTTACGAAGAGGCCCTTCAGCTACTCGCCGGAGTTACTCTCGAAAGCCTCGTGGTTGCACGCCGAGTTTACAAGGCAATGGTACGCAAAGCGGAACTCGGACAGGCCGACCTCTCCATGTTCCCCATGCTCTGCCACGCCGCCGCGGTTCTCGACAAGGGTAAGGATGCGGAACTTCCCTGGGAAGACTTCACCTTCGACGAAACCCACTGAATCCGTCTGTCATGAAAACACTGTTCACCCTGGTTGCGGCTGCGGTTATCAGCATCTCAGCCGCTGCACAGCCGCTTGTGGTAGGTCATCGCGGGTGCCGCTTCAACACCCCCGACAAGCCCGATACTCCCCTGTATGAGAACACCTTAGCCGCTCTCAAGTTCGCCCAGGGTCTGGGTATTTACGCGGCCGAATTCGACGTTCAGCTTACGGCGGACAACAAGCCCATAGTCTTTCACGGGCCGATAGTTCCCGGAGTCAAAAAGGACATACACACCATGACCTTCGACGAGGCCCGTGCCGTAAAACTTCCCGGAGGCCACCGCATGCCCACCCTCGAAGAATGGTTCAAACAGGCACGCAAGCATCCCGAGACCAAGATAATCTGCGAATTTAAGAAACAGCCCACCCCCGAAAACGAGACCTCGATCATCGAGCAGACCATTGCAATTGTCCGCAAGATGAAGATGCAGGATCAGATAGAGTACACGACCTTCAGCGAATGGGCCTGCAGCGAAATCAAGCGCGTGGATCCCAAGGCCAAAGTGCTGTTTTTGGAGAGCGGAGTATTCGTGCACACTCCTGAATACTGTAAGGAGAAGGGTTACGACGGCATGTCGTACGACCTGAACGGTTTTCTGAACCACCCGGATTACGTGGCTCGTGCCAAGGCTCTCGGAATCGAGACCACTCTGTGGCTTGCCAACGACTGGCAGGTTGTGGACTGGGCCCTGCTGAACGGCATCGACTTCGTTTCGTCCGATCATCCCGAGAAGGTCAAGGCCTACCTCGACGGCATGGTCCCCTTCAGCAAATAAATCAATCCTTTAACATACTTCATCTATAGCCGTGCCCGGCGCTACGCCGTAAGCTCCGCTTGCGCTCCCTGAAAGAAGCATTCGCTAAAGGTCGCGCTGCGTCGGACCTTCGGCGTATCTATTGGCTTCGTCAGCCTAATCCGTTTGCAAAAAGGGCCTGTTTTGCAAACAAACACTCCGAAAATGACAATCCGTTTGCAAATAGGGCGGTTTTTGCAAACAAACTTTTTAAATAACGAATTCCGTTCCCATAATAGCCTGTTTTTGGGAACGGATTTTTTTGAAGATGCGGGTCGAGGGTCTATCGCGGCCCATAGGTCTTCCGCAGCGAAGGCTCTTCGGAGCGAAGCGACCGAGGGGGTTTGGGGGATCACTCCCCCATTATGCCGAAGGCAGGCAGCTGCCGGAAATGAAGAATGCCCGGTCGTCATCTGACGATCGGGCATTCAA
>CAMHTE010000098.1 GCA_946187975.1 uncultured Bacteroidales bacterium
GCGGACAATCTTGAGGAAGAGATAGCCAACCTCGAACGCAACGTGGTACTGCTGAAGGAGATAAACATGGGCGGAACTGCCATAGGCACGGGCCTGAACGCCGTTCCCGGATTCGCCGAACTCTGCACCCGCAGGATGAGCGAGCTCTGCGGTGACGAGCTCGTTCCTTCTCCCGACCTTGTGGAGGCAACACCCGATACAGGAGCCTACGTCAGCTATTCAGCGGCCCTGAAGCGTCTTGCTGTTAAACTCTCCAAGACCTGCAACGACCTTCGTCTCCTCTCCTCCGGCCCCCGCTGCGGCCTGCACGAGATCAACCTGCCTCCCATGGCTCCCGGTTCTTCCATCATGCCCGGAAAGGTCAACCCCGTCATTCCCGAGGTTACCAACCAGGTCTGCTTCAAGGTGATAGGCAACGATACCACCGTTACCATAGCCGCCGAGGCCGGACAGCTCCAGCTCAACGTAATGGAGCCCGTCATAGCCGAAAGCATACTCGAGAGCGTTACATGGCTTACCAACGCGATGAACACCCTGCGCGAGCGCTGCATTACGGGCATTACCGTTAACAAGGAGCACTGCTACGACATGGTTCGCCATTCGATTGGCATAGTCACCGCCCTGAACCCCTACATAGGGTATAAGAACAGCACCAAGGTCGCCAAGGAGGCCCTCGAAACCGGAGGCAGCGTTTACGACATAGTGCTCGCTAAGGGCCTTATGAGCAAGGAAGCGCTCGACGATGCGCTGGACCCCGCCAAGATGCTTTATTCGCACAGTCTCGACACAAAGTGACGAAGGCGCTCTTCATAATCAACCCCATTTCCGGCGGAAAGAAGAAGGAACGCATAGCGTCCCTTATCGATCGTCTGCTGGACAGGGAGCGCTTCGATTATTCAATAGTCTGGACTGAACATGCCGGACATGCCGTGGAAATCGCCCGTGACTGCGATGCCACCCTCGTAGTGGCGGTAGGAGGCGACGGAACGGTAAGCGAGGTCGCCAGGGGCATTATCGCCGCAGGCGGAAAAGACTCCGGCAAGGTACTCGGCATCATCCCCTGCGGCAGCGGGGACGGACTGGCCCTGCATCTTGGTATCAGCCGCAATCCCCGCAAAGCCATAGCCATGCTCAACGGCTCCTGCATCGCAGATATGGATTACGGTACGGTAAACGGCCAGCCTTTCTTCTGCACAACCGGAGTCGGGCTGGACGCCGACGTGGCCGATTTGTTTGCGAAATCCGGCCGCAGAGGCCTTATAACCTATATTACCACGGCCCTGAAGGTGTGGATGCACTTCGAACCGGACACTTACGATATTACAGTGGACGGGGAGAAGATAAACACGCCGGCAGTCTTCGTGACGGCAGGCAACGCCAACCAATGGGGCAACCAGGCCCGCATAACCCCGCTTGCGTCCGTTTCCGACGGACTTCTGGACTTAAGCGTCGTACTCCCCTTCCGGAGCATACGCATACCGGGACTGGTCCTTAAACTCATGACGGGCCGGGCCCATACTTCCCGCTTTTTTCTCGGACTAAAGGGTAGGGAGATACTTATCAAACGTACCCACGCCGGAGCGGCTCACTTCGACGGCGATCCTGTCACTATGGGTAAGGAGATAGTCATCAAGGCTGTCGCCGATGCCCTTCAGGTGGCGGTTCCGTCAAATAAACAAAACAGGATATGACAAAAAAGAGAGTATACGACTGGTTCAGTTACTATGCCCCGGTTCTGGCGGTCACCGCCGTTGCCATGGGCTTTATCACCCGTATAATCCTTCTTCTTAACCCCCTGACTGTCATCGACTTCACCCTCTGGCAGTGGATCAAGATCTTCTTCCTGGGGGCTCTCAACGACATAGCCTTCGCCGCGATAGCCCTGGTACCCGCCTTCGTGGTTTACAGCTGCCTTAACAAATGGAAATACACGAAGTTAGGCGGCTGGGGCATATGGGGACTGCTGCTCGCGGCCACGTTCTACTTCCTCGCCTTCAACGATATTTCCGACGAATACGGCGGAGTGGTCCCGGGGATAGTCAACGGGCTGATGATCTTCCTGTTCGCATGCTTCAGCATAAAATGGTTCTTCCCCCGCACCCGCGACTGGTGGAGGCGCTTCGCAATGCATGCCACAATGTTCATCTACGCCCTCCTGATGGCCTGCAACGTGGGCAGCGAATACACCTTCTGGGATGAGTTCGGAGTGCGCTACAACTTCATAGCTGTCGATTATCTGGTTTACACGAACGAGGTTATAGGCAATATCCTGGAGTCGTACAATATCCCCCTGATGGTTGCCGGAGCCCTTGCGGCAGGTACCGTCCTGTACTGGATCATGACTCGGAAGGGCGATTTCCGCGATGCCGGACTCCCCTCCTTCGGGCACTGGCTGCTGAACCTGGCCGCCCTTGCAGTGATTGCTACCGCCGGTTTCTTCTGGCTCCACACCGGATACAGGCACTTCGGGAGCAGCAACGTGTTTGCCACCGAACTTCAGGAAAACGGATGCTGGAACTTCCTCGAAGCCTATAACAGCAGCGAACTCGATTACCGCAGCTTCTACGCCACCGTGCCTGACGAGGAGGCCACCGCCCTCCAGCGCTCGCTTTGCGGGCAGAATTCCGACGGAATACAGCATATTTCAAAGCCCGGTCAGCCCGTCTGCAAGAACATAGTACTTATTACCGTAGAAAGCCTTAGCGCGGACTTTTTCGCCCGTTATGGCAATACCAGGGGAATTACCCCCAACCTCGACTCCATCGCCCGCCAGAGCCTCGTATTCGACAATATGTTCGCTACCGGCAACCGCACGGTACGCGGACTGGAGGCGCTTACGCTCTGCATCCCTCCCAGTTCCGGCGAGAGCATAGTCAAGCGTCCCGACTGCGGAGGAAGGTTCAATACAGGCGACATCCTGCGCGCACAGGGCTATACCACACGTTTCCTGTACGGAGGCGACAGCTACTTCGACAATATGGGCGAGTATTACAGGAGCAACGGCTTCGAAGTGGTGGACCGCAAGGACTACCTTCCCGGGGAAATCACCTTCGCCAATATCTGGGGAACCTGCGATGAAGACAGCTATAACGTGGCCCTGCGTCTCTTTGACGCCGATTACGCGGCCGGAAAGCCTTTCTTTACGCAGATAATGACGATTAGCAACCACAGGCCCTACACCTATCCCGAAGGCCGTATCACCTACGACGGCAATCCCATGTCGCGCAGGGCTGCGGTGAAATATACCGATTACGCTATCGGGAAGTTCCTCCGCGAGGCTTCATCGAGGCCATGGTTCCACGAGACGGTCTTCGTGATAATCGCCGACCACTGCGCTTCCAGCGCCGGAAAGACCAGCCTGCCGCTCGAATGCTACCACATACCCGCCATTATCTGGGCACCGGGCTTCATCGCGCCCCGGACGGTCGACAAAGTCTGCTCGCAGATCGACCTCATGCCTACGCTTTTCTCGCTGCTCGGCTTCAGCTACGACTCCCGTTTCTACGGTCAGGACATCCTGCAGCCCAACTTCAAGCAGCGCGCGTTCATGGCTACATATCAAGACCTTGGCTATTACGCAGACGGCATTCTTACCGTGCTGTCCCCCGTGCGCCTGGTCAGACAGTACGAGGTGAGCGCCACCGACGCCTGGGAGTACACCGAGACGGAGCTTTCCGAGACGGCGTTTTCCAAGACGGAGCTTTCCGAGCGCGCCCCGGCCGTCCTCGCCGAAGCACAGGCCTATTACCAGACGGCGAATCTGGCGCTGTAGATACACGTATAGTTGCTCGAGTAGCTACTCGTGTGCTCCTCGTGTAACTTCTCGTCAGGCATAATCGACACTGACTGGGCCTGAAGGAAATTCCGTTTGCAAAAACGGGCTTATTTGCGAACGGAATGCG
>CAMHTE010000099.1 GCA_946187975.1 uncultured Bacteroidales bacterium
GGTGCCGTGCCCGTTTAGGCCGTATTTGGGCACGGGCCTATAGTTGACGTCCGGTCGAACGAAACAATTACACCAGCTCGCACCTTAGCGTGGCGGAGGTGCAGTCGAGGACGCGCACCCGCACGTAGTCGCCGGGGCGGTGGACGGCGTCGGGCCAGACGCACATCTTACCCTGGCCGGTGCGGCCGCAGAGTTCGCCGGCGTCGCGTTTGGACGGGCCTTCCACCAGAACTTCGAACTCATGCCCCAGGTCGCGGCGGTTGCTCTCGAGTGACAGACGGTTCTGCAACTCAATCAACTCATTAAGCCTGCGCACTTTAACATCCTGCGGAACATCATCCGGATAGTTGCGCGCGGCGAGAGTGCCGGGGCGTTCGGAATAGGCGAACATGAAGGCGGAATCGTAGCCGACCTCCTCGAATATCGAAAGGGTATCGCGGAATTCATCCTCTGTCTCGGAGCAGAATCCCACGATAGCGTCGGTGCTGATTCCGCAGTCGGGCATAGCGGCGCGGATGCGGGCCACCCTCTCCAGATACCATTCGCGGGTATAGCGCCGGCGCATCTTCTCGAGTATGCGGTCGTTTCCGCTCTGGACAGGCAGGTGTATCTGGTGACAGATATTTGGCCATGCGGCCATGGTATCGATAACCTCGTCGGAAATGTCTTTAGGATGTGAGGTGGAGAAGCGCACGCGCAGTTTGGGTGAGATACCTGCCACCATGGCAAGAAGTTGGGCGAATCCCGTTTCCCCGTAACGGTAGGAGTCCACATTCTGCCCCAGGAGCGTCACTTCCTTGTATCCGGCTGCCACGCAGTCGCAGGCCTCCTTCACTATGGTGCGGGGATCCCGGCTCCGTTCGGCACCGCGGGTGTAAGGCACAACGCAGTATGAGCATACGTTGTTGCAGCCGCGCATGATGGAAATGAAGGCGCTCACTCCGTTCTTGTCGGTGCGCACGGGGGAGATGTCGCCGTAAGTTTCCTCCCTCGAGAGTTCTACGTTCATCTGCGGGTGCCCCTCGGAAACGGCTTCCAGCAAGTCCGGCAGCGACCTGTATGCATCGGGTCCGGCTACGAGGTCCACCTTTCCGGATTCCAGCAGGGCGTCCTTCAGACGTTCTGCCATGCATCCGAGGATACCCACCACCACGCCGGGGCGTTTCTTACGGAAAGTGTCGAACCAGGCTATGCGTCCGTGGATGCGCTGCTCCGCATTGTCGCGTATGGAGCAGGTGTTTGCCATGATGACGTCAGCCTCCTCGATATTCTCCGTCCGCTGGTACCCGTGGGCGCCCAGGATGGCGAAAACCACCTCGGTATCGTTGACGTTCATCTGGCATCCGTATGTCTCGATGTACAGTTTGGGCATTTGACCGCAAAGATAGATAAAATTGTTATCTTTGCAGAAGAGTAAACATGAGAAAAGCATTCCTCCACGGTACGCTCGCCGTACTTGTCTGCCTGCTCTGTACAGGTTGCGTAAGTAAATACAAAAAGGTGCGTCCGACCTCCTTCGAGGTCGAGTCCGTCATCCCTACCGGACTCAAAACCTTCGATATAGTCGTCAAGGTCGGCATACGCAACCCGGCACCTCCTTTCACGCTGATGAACCCTAAGGCTACCATCCGCCGGGACGGCAACGATTTTGCCTTCGTGGATGGGGAGAACGTGGCGGTGGACGGCAAATGCGAGAAGGTTTACCGCATTCCGCTCAAGGGCCGGCTTGCCGACGGAGTCGGAGTAATACAGCTGCTCACTCTGGCGCAGTCGTTCAATCCCGACGATTTCCGCGTGGATATTTCGGCCCGGGCCAACGTAGCGGGAAATCTCGGCAAGGATATTGTTTACAAGGACGTTCCGTTGAGCAAATTCATGAATAAGTTATGAAGAAGTTTTTGCTTGCAGCCGTTGCGATTCTTGCATCCGGACCGTTCCTGCGTGCGCAGGAGGTTCCGGAAGGATATGCGCTTGTGGATTCGCTGGTTTTCACTCCCATAACGGCAGTAGATACCAGCCTTGCCGGTAGCAGCATTTTTACGGTTCTTCCGGATAACGTTTCCGTAAATCAGGGAGGCCTGGTGCGCAATGCGGTCGAATCCAGGGTTCGCCAGAATCGCAGCCGTATGGTAAACGGATACAGGATACGCATCTTTTTCGACAACAGCCAGACGGCTCGCAGCGGCAGTGAAGCCGCCCTTTACCGTTTCAAAGTCCAGAATCCCGGAGTTTCCGCTTACCGTAGTTTCGCAAATCCCTATTTCAAGGTGACCGTGGGCGACTACCGCACCAAATCCGAGGCCCTCGAAGCCCTCGCAGCCATCAAAGTACAGTTCCCCACGGCATTCATAGTCAAGGAGCGCTTCAAGTATCCCGCGATGGATAAGGTCGCGGCTTACAAGGTCGATACTCTCAGGATACTGAAACCCGTAAGGTAGCGATGCAGAAGCAAGGGCTCGAACTCAAGCAGGTACAGAGGCTTTCGCCCCTCCAGATCCAGACCATCAAGCTCATAGAGCTGCCGGTGCAGGAGTTGGAGCAGAAGATACGTTCCGAGCTTGAGGAGAACCCCGTGCTTGACGATACCCCCGATCCCGAAAAGAACCAGGACGAGGAGCCCAAGGATATCTCGATAGACGAGCTTGGGGACGACGATCCCACGCCTGCCTACAAGACCCGCGTGAACAACTGGGGCAAGGACCCCCGTCCGGAATACAATACCTTCTCCGTCAAGGAGAGTTTTACCCAGAGCCTGGTGGATCAACTGGGCTTCCGCAACCTGGATTCCCGAAAATACCAGATAGGAGTATTCCTTATCGGCAGTCTTGATTCCGACGGCTACCTTCGCAGGGATATCGAATCCCTCGTGGACGACATGGCTTTCCGCGCGGGGCTCGAGGTGACTCCGGAGGAGGTTCTGGAAATGCTGGAGATAGTTCAGGAGTTCGAACCTTCCGGTGTGGGAGCGCGGGACCTTCGCGAGTGCCTTCTTCTCCAGCTCCGCTCGATGCGTCAGACGGACGACGTCCGCACAGCCACCCGTATCCTTACCGAACAGTTCCAGGAGTTCTCCAACAGGCATTTCGCCAAGGTTATGTCGCGCCTGGGACTGGATGAGGAACGCCTCAAAGGGGCGATATCCTGCATTACGAGGCTGAATCCCGCTCCGGGTGGCCAGCTCGACGATTCCTACAGCGACCAGACTCAGCAGATAGTCCCTGACTTCGTACTCGAGGAGGAAGACGGCAACCTGTCGTTCTCCATGCCGCGCTTCAACATCCCCGAGATCCGCGTCAACCGCAATTACGCCGAACTGCTGCAGAACGCCAAGGCTTCGGGCGACCGCGCCCAGAAGGAGGCGGCCGTGTTCGTCCGCCAGAAGCTGGACTCCGCCAAGTGGTTCGTGGAGGCCCTCAAGCAGCGCCAGAATACCCTGCAGAAGACCATGCAGGCCATTCTCGACTATCAACACGATTACTTCCTGGACGGGGACGAGAGCAATCTTAGGCCCATGGTCTTAAAGGATATAGCCGAAAAGACGGGCTTCGACATCTCCACCATCTCACGTGTGGTGAACAGCAAATACATCGAAACCCATTTCGGTATTTTCCCGCTCAAATACTTCTTCTCCGAAGGAATGGAAAACAAGGAAGGGGAGGAGGTCTCCACCCGCGAGCTCAAGCGTGCCCTCCAGGAGTGCGTGGATGCTGAAGACAAGCGCAAACCGCTCACGGACGAGCAGTTGGTTCAGGTGATGGGGGAGAAGGGATACAAGGTGGCGCGCCGCACCATAGCCAAATACCGCGA
>CAMHTE010000100.1 GCA_946187975.1 uncultured Bacteroidales bacterium
GGACGGAGAGGTTGAAGGGAGCCTGCGGGAAGAGGCCTTCTTCGCGGTACTCCGGATCGCCGTTCGCAAACACCGCCCTGTAAACCCAGGCGTCGGCATAGTACTCGCGGTCGAGTATGTTGTTCAGGAACAGCGCGGCGGATATGCGCCCTCCCTTCACGGGAATAATCTTCTCGACGAAGCCGTCCAGCACGAAGTAGGCCGGAATCCTGCGCTCAGCCGATTCCGTATTGTCCCAGTACTGGCTTCCGACGTACTTGCCCGTAAGCCCGGCCTTGAAATTCTCCCCGAAGGGCTTGATCTCCGCCCTAGCCATACCGGTAATCGACGGCGACATCAGCATCGTAACAGTTCCGCAGTCTACCCTGGTCTGGACCTTATGGCCCTGGGCGTCCAATACAGGATTCCAGTTAACGGCATCGTCGTAAGTATCGAGCCAGTAGCTGTAATCGCGTATCTTGTTGGTGCTTAGCGTAAGGTTTCCATCGACGGACAAAATGCGCACAGGCTTCCAGGCAAAGCTGAACTCCACTCCCCTTCGCCAGCTACGCCCGACGTTATCCTTTATATAATAACCCGTCGTGCTAATGCGCCCGGTCTCCAGCAGCATATCGCGGTACTCCATGCAGTAGAGATTGACTCCCCCGCTGAACGACGAAGAGCCATAGGAGTAACCCAGTTCGGCATCCACCATCCTTTCCGGCTTCAGCGGAACCTCGCCCGTACCTCCGGGAGCATTCGCAGATTCGGCCTGCTCCATAAGGTCGGAACGTCCCGGTTCACGGTGTCCAAGAGCCACCGAAGCATAGGCTTTGTGGGCTTCAAAGCGGGCGGTAATGCCGGCTCGGGGGTTAAAGAAACGCCATGTGCGGGCGAAAGTCACGTCGGAAAACTCGTCGTCTATGCCCGTCATACGAAGGTTCACGATGCGCCCCTGCATCTCGGCATAAGCCGTCAGCCACGAAGCAGCCTGCCATTCCGCCCTCGCGAAGGCCGTGGCATCGCGCTTGCGCCCGTTGTTGCGGTACCATTCGTCCGGATAGTCGTAATTATCTCCATGCACCTTGCTCCAAAGAACGCGGCCGAAATGATCTCCGTCATAGTCGGAGAGATACAGCCCCCCGGAGAGTTCCGTACGGCCTCCGGTGTACTTCAAAGTGGTATTGATCACCTTGCAGCCATTGTCCATGAACTTGCGGGTCAGGAAGTCGCTGCGCTTGTAAGATACGCCGCCCACCACATAGGGAGTAGCAAATCCGAACTTCTCGAGCTTCTCTCCAGGGTACCCGTCATAATCGTGGCCTGCCTTGTATTGCTCATAATAGCCGTCTCCCTTGGTAAAATTAAAGGTAGTGATCCAGAATAGCCCACGGGAGAACCTGTGGGTATAGTTCAGCTGGTAGTGCGTCTGCACGTAATTATCGGACTCGTTGTCGTAATAATGAATGCCTCCGAACGCATCCACCCATCCACCGGCCGAATTATATGTGCGGTCGGACTCCAGCTTTGCGAGAGGAATGCCGTTCCAGGTGATACCCGTGTGCTGTTTGCCGGAGAGTACGGTAAAGCGGAGAGAGTTGTTCCCGCGCATCCATCCCAGCACGCCGAACAGCGAGCCCACGTCGGCCCAGGCGTTGCGGATATAGCCGTCGGTGTTCCCGGTAGAGTACAGGAAACTGGCATAAACGCCCGAGGGGGTCATGCCGCTGCTAAACGACACGGTTGACATGCGTGTGGCGAAGGACCCGTACGAAAACTCGCACGAAGCCGAAGGCACAGCATCCACGAAGGATGTATTCATGTTGACGCTGGCACCGAAAGCGCCGGCACCGTTGGCCGAAGTGCCCAGACCGCGCTGCAGCTGAACGTTGCCCACTATCCTGCCGAGCGAGGGAATGTTCACCCAGAACACCTCCTGCGACTCACCGTCGTTGAGAGTGATGCCGTTCAGGGTAACGTTGACTTGCGAACCCTTGGAGCCGCGAACGGTCATCTTGGAATAGCCAAGGCCGGTTCCGCCCTCATTGGTAGTCACCACAGAAGGCTGTAGCGAGAGTATCATGGGAAGGGACGACCCCGACGGGGAGCCCAGCAATTCTTCCCGCCCCACTGAGGTGTAGGTTACGGGCGTATTGCTTCCAGCGCGCGAAACGCTCACTACGACGCTGTCCAACTTTTCCGACTTTTCGGTTTCCTGGGCGTATGCCCCAAGGGAGATGCAGGCCGCGAAGGCCGCGAAAACAAAAGAAAAACGCATAATAAATCTTTCCTACGGCGGTATTAACCGCTTCAGGTTCTATGGGTATAATCTCAACCCCGGATGGCCGGAGTACCCCGTTAATATGTAATTACTTCCCCGCAGGGACCAGCTTCACCTCATAGAGGCGGGGCCAGTTCTTGCCCGTCAGGAAGATTTTTCCGTCTTCAGAAACGGCTATGCCGTTGAGAACGTCCGTATCTGCCCGGCGCAATTTGCCGGGCAGAAGACCGCTGCAATCGGCCATCCCCTCGACTTCTCCCGTCTTCGGATCGATTATAACGATCATATCCGTCATATACACGTTTGCCCAGATTTTCCCGTCCACCCACTCGAGCTCGTTCAGCAGGCGCACCGGACGGCCGTCCTTCTTCACGGTAATGCTCCTATGAAGATGGAAGGACGTATCCAGGAAATACAGGCGCGAACTGCCGTCAGAGGCAATCAGCGAGCTGCCGTCGGTGGTAAGACCCCATCCCTCGCGGGGATAGGAGTAGGTTTTTATATATTCCAGGCTCTCCGCGTCGTAAACGAAGGCGAGCTTGTTCGTCCAGGTGAGGATGAAGAGTTGGCCGTCGAGCATTACGGAACCCTCAGCGAAATACTTCCTGCCGAAATCCAGCTTCCTCAGGACTTTACCGGTAGCGAGGTCCACCTTGCGGAAGGAAGATTCCCCGTACTGGCCGGTGCTCTCGTAGAGCTGTCCGTCGTGGAAGAAGAGTCCCTGGGTATAGGCCCCGGTATCGTGGGGATACTCCCCCACCACCTCGAGCTTATAGCGCAGGGGACCTCCGTTGCACGCGCACGCGAAGGCCAGGGCAAAAAGTACCGTATGAAGGAGCCTACGCATCCCTGTGTTTTATGGCTGCTGCTATGAATGCCTTGAAGATAGGCTGGGGAACCTCCGGCGTACTCTTGTACTCGGGATGGAACTGCACACCTACGAAGAAAGGATGCGTGGGGATCTCCACCACCTCCACAAGTCCAGTCTGGGGATTGCGGCCGGTAGCCTTGAGTCCAACACTCTCGAAATCAGCCAGATAGGCGTTGTTGAACTCGTAACGGTGACGATGACGCTCCACTATATGGGTGGTACCGTAAATCTTATTGATGAGGCTGCCCTCCTGAAGCTCACACTCGTATC
>CAMHTE010000101.1 GCA_946187975.1 uncultured Bacteroidales bacterium
AGGATGATACCTGCGAAGATGAGGAAGAACACGAACACGTTGAGGAACACCTCTGAGCCCTGCATCGTGCCGAATGCGGTGGAGTCCCACCCACGGGTTTCCTGCATCAGGTCCTTGATGGGCGAGAGTATGTCCATGAATATGTAGGAACAGAACATCGCAAGCGCCAGCAGCAGAAGTGCTGTCCAGCGCATTGCGGCGGAATCGCGCAGTGTTTTCATAATGGGCTAGAAGGGAAGGTCGTCGGTAGGTTCTCCGCCGAAAGGATCGGCTGCCGGGGCTGCGGGCTGTGCGGGAGCTGCCGGCTGTGAATACTGGGGCTGGCTGTACTGGGGCTGGCTGTACTGCGGCTGTTCAGGGGCGGGGCGCTGCTGGAAGGCTCCGTCTTCTCCTTCGGGCCTGCGTCCGAGCAGCTGCAGGGTATCCACCACGACCTCGGTCGTGTACTTCTTGTTTCCGGTTGAATCGTTGTAGGAACGGGTGCGGAGCTTGCCCTCTATGTAGATCTGGGTGCCCTTGTGGATGAATTTTTCGGCCACGTCGGCGTTGTTGCGCCACGCGACTATATTGTGCCATTCGGTGTTCTCGCGAGTCTCGCCGTTGCGGTCGCGGAAACGTTCGGATGTAGCAAGTGTAAATGTAGCGACTTTCGTCTGGTTGCCGTTAGGCTGATTTCCCTCAAGGTAACGTATTTCGGGGTCTCTGCCAACGTTACCGATAAGCATTACTTTATTCAAACTCATAACTCAAATTTTTTAGTCCTGCAAGATAACAAAAATCCGCCACATTTCCCCCTGCCCGCTCCGCATTCTTTTACTCTGTTTTAAATCCGTGTCCATTTATGCCCTTTTTTGGCACGAGAGTCCGTTTTTTCTAGGAGCCGTGCCCGTTTTGCCCTGTTTTTGGGCACGGACCGGTATTCAAAGGCCAGCAAATGCAGCTCCGTCAGCAAAAACGCCCTTATTTGCAAACGTACCCTGTCATCAACGGGAAGCCGGTTTCGGCTTGGGCGCGGAGCCAGGCGGTGCCGGGGATATAGGGTAGACCGGAGGCGGCGAGGCAGGGCTCTTTGTAGTTGGCCTCGAGGATGACCGGCCCTGCGGAATTGCCGGAAGAAGAAAGACCGGCGATTTCCGGAATAGGGAAAGGCAGGGTGTAGATGATAAGGTCGGCCACCCCGGCAAGAAGGGGAATCTCTTCGAGGGGGCGGATGTCCGGAGCTTTGCGGCTACGGTTGCAGATGACTACGTCGCAGCCTTCCGCACGGGCGGCCGCTGCGGCGGCCTTCCCGGCGCCTCCAAATCCCACGGCAAGTACGGTGCTCCCGGAGCCGAAGCCATTGTCCCGCAACAATTTGCGTACTCCCAGGAAGTCGGAGTTGTACCCTTTTATGCCGTCGGGAGTTTTTACTGCAATGTTGATTGCTCCTATGTCGCTGATACTTTCGTCGACCGTGCCGTTTTCCATCACCCGTTTGAAAGCCTCCTCCTTGAACGGAGCGGTGATGTTGATGGCGTCGTATCCGTCCAGGAAGCGCTGCCAGGAAGCCTCGAAGTCCGCGCCTTCGATAAGGTCGTACGGCCAGCGGCCGCCGCACCACTCTGCGAACAAAGCGGGGCTACCGGAATGGGCTATGGGATGTCCTATGAGACCGAACCTGCGCATGGCCTAGAGGTTTTGGCGCTGCCTCACGGCCTCGTAAAGCAAGATTGCGGCCGACACGGATACATTCAGGGAGTCGAGACTTCCGAGCATCGGAATCAGGATGTGGGCGTCCGCGGCTTTGCGCCATATGTCCGACAGTCCGGTAGACTCGGTGCCCATCACGATTGCGGTTCCGCAGGTCATATCCACGTCGTAATAAGGAGACGAATCCTGCAGCTGGGCGGTCAGGATGCGTATGCCCCCGGCTTTGAGCCAGGCGATGGCTTCCTCCGAACTGCAGCATACAATCGGCACGGTAAACACCGCACCTATGCTGGCTCGTATCAGGTTAGGGTTATAAATGTCGGTCAGGGGGTCGCAGACCAGCACGGCGTCGGCACCTGCGGCATCGGCGCTGCGAAGCACCGCTCCGAGGTTGCCCGGCTTCTCCACGCTTTCCAGGACCATCACCAGGGGATTTTTGCGAAGCTTCAAATCCTCCAGTTTCAAATCCTTAGCCCGTACTTCGGCTATCACTCCTTCCGTGCCTCCGCGGTAAGCCACCTTGGCGTAAACCTCCTTTGAGAGATAAAATACGTTCGGGCCGGAATCGAGGGATCCGCCCGGCTGTTGCCCCTGAGGGGCAAGTTCCGAACACACGAACACTGCCTCCGGGACGAAGCCCGCAGCGATGCAGTGCTCGAGTTCGCGACGTCCTTCCACCACGAACAAACCGCTCTCGCGCCGCAGGGCAGACTTCTCCTGCAGCGCCAGCAGCCGTTTAACCTTGGGGTTCTTGGCCGACGTTATACGCTCGGGCTCCATCGGAGGAGTGTACGTGAACTACTCGTTCGCGGGAGCGAGGGCCCAGATAATGAGGTAGGCCCAGAAGCCGAGAGTGCCGCATATCAATGCTATGAGGAAGATAATGCGGACTACGGTAACGTCAATGTCAAGATACTTTGATACACCGGCGCAGACACCTGCGATCTTCTTGTTGGCTTTGTCGAGGTAGAGTTTCTTTTCTGACATAGGGCTATGGTTTTATTCGGTTTCTTTCTTGAGGGCTTTCTCCGGACGCATCTGCGGGAAGAAGAGCACGTCCTGTATGGCAGTCTCGCCCGTCATGAACATGGTAAGGCGGTCTATGCCCATGCCAAGTCCCGAGGTGGGAGGCATGCCGTATTCGAGGGCGCGCACGAAGTCGTAATCGATGAACATTGCCTCGTCGTCGCCCTTGCTCTTAAGCCTGGCCTGTTCCTCGAAGCGCTCCAGCTGGTCCACCGGGTCGTTGAGCTCGGAGTAGGCGTTGGCGAGTTCCTTGCCGCACACGAAGAGTTCGAAGCGCTCGGTGAGGGCGGGATTGCTGCGATGGCGCTTGGTAAGGGGCGACATCTCCACGGGATAGTCGATGATGAAGGTGGGCTGAATGAGGTTGTTCTCGCAGTACTCGCCGAAGATGGCGTCTATCAGTTTTCCCTTGCCCATGGAGGGCTCGATCTCCACGTTCAGTTTCTTGCAGGTATCGCGCAGGGCGGCTTCGTCCATTCCGGACACGTCCACTCCGGCGTATTCCTTGAT
>CAMHTE010000102.1 GCA_946187975.1 uncultured Bacteroidales bacterium
AAGGTGGACTTCTGGGATGTCGACGCCATGGCGGACGACATCTACGCCCTCCTCACTTATCCCGCCCTGGCTCACTTTGCAGCCACCCAGGGATACGACGAAGTCAACGAGCTCAAGTGGAACAATGCCACAGCCAAGCTCAAGAAAGTTTATGAATCCGTCTTAAACCAGTAAGGATATGAAAAAGAGCATTTGCCTGTATTTCCAGGTTCACCAGCCGGACCGCCTGCGTCAGTTCCGTTTCTTCGACATAGGCAAGGATTCGCATTATTACGACGACTATGTGAACCGCACCATCCTGCACAGGATAGCGCAAAAGTGCTATCTTCCTATGAATGAACTGCTTCTGCAGGCCATTCAGGAATCGGACGGAAAGTTCAAGGTGGCGTTCTCCATCACCGGGTCGGCCCTGGAGCAGTTCAACCGTTACGCTCCGGAGGTCATCGACAGTTTCCGCGCGCTTGCGGGAACCGGGTGTGTGGAATTCCTCTGCGAAACCTGCAACCACTCGCTGTCGTCGCTAAAGAACGAGAACGAGTTCCGTCATCAGGTCCTTACTCACAAGGCTACCATCAAGGAATACTTCGGGGTGGAGCCCGTCAGCTTCCGCAATACCGAGCTCATTTATTCCGACGCCATAGGCGCCCAGGTTTACAAGATGGGATTCAGCACGGTTCTTACCGAAGGAGCCCGTCATATACTCGGATGGCGCAGCCCTAATTATCTGTATTCCAACGATATACAGCCTAAGCAGAAGCTCCTGCTCCGCAACTACGAGTTGAGCGACGACATAGCGTTCCGCTTCTCCGACAGGGGATGGGCCGAGTGGCCTCTCACCGCGGACCGTTTCATTGCCAAAATGAACGCCGCCGAAGGCGACATAATCAACCTCTTTATGGATTACGAGACCTTCGGAGAGCATCAGGATGCCGCGTCCGGAATCTTCGAATTCATGAAGGTCCTGCCTCAGGCCGCCATCCGCGAGGGCTTCGCCTTCGTGACTCCCGCAGAAGCTGCCGCATCGCTCAAGGCGGTGTCGCCGCTGTCCGTCCCCGAACCCATCTCCTGGGCGGACGAGGAGCGTGACGTTACCGCCTGGCTCGGCAACGAACTTCAGCAGGATGCCTTCAACAAGCTTTACGGCCTGGTGGAGAAGCTCTCCATAATCGACAACCCCGATCTCTGGGCCGACTTCGGCCGCCTGCAGGAGAGCGACCATTTCTATTACATGTGCACCAAGTTTTTCTCCGACGGCGACGTGCATAAGTACTTCAACCCCTACGACACTCCCTACGAAGCATTCATCAACTATATGAACGTGCTGAGTGATTTCATGATAAGAGTTAACGATGAATATGCAACCAAGAATCAAAATTGACCAGCCGGCCTGGGCCAGCGTGCGCGTGACGCGTCATCTGCCCGGGGAACTGGAAGGGCTGGAAAAACTCTGCAAGAATCTCTGGTGGTGCTGGAACGACAACGCGAAGGCACTCTTCCGATATGTGGATCCCGATATCTGGCATAAGTCCAGACACAATCCCATGGTTATCCTGGACACCGTATCGCTCAAGCGTTACAAGGAACTGTCCAGGGACGAGGCTTTCCTCGGACGTCTCGCTTCGGTTATGGACGAGTTCAATTCGTACATGGCCGAGAAGGAGCACCGTATCGATCCCTCCGTGGCCTACTTCTGCATGGAGTACGGCCTCGACAGCTCGCTGCAGATATATTCCGGAGGTCTGGGCATTCTCGCCGGCGACTACCTCAAGGAGAGCAGCGACATGAACGTCAACCTCGTCGCGGTCGGCCTCCTTTACCGTTACGGATATTTTACCCAGAAACTTACGCCGCAGGGCAACCAGGTCGCCGAGTATAACGCCCAGGACTTCCTGAAGATTCCCGCCGAGCCCGTTACCGACGCCGAAGGCAAATGGATGACTATCAGCATGCAGATGCCCGGCCGTACCATGTACGCCCGTATCTGGAAGGTGGCGGTAGGCCGCACCGATCTGTATCTGCTCGATACCGACTTCGAAGACAATATCGCCGAGGACCGTCAGATTACTTATCAGCTCTACGGCGGCGACTGGGAGAACCGCCTGAAGCAGGAACTCCTGCTCGGCATCGGAGGTATCCGCGCCCTACGCGCCCTTAACCTGAACCCGCAGATTTACCATTGCAACGAAGGCCACGCCGCCCTCATCGGGCTCGAGCGTCTGAGGGAATACATGGGTGAGCAGAATATGGATTACAACGAGGCCATGGAGCTTGTCCGCGCAAGCGGTCTCTTCACTACCCATACTCCCGTTCCCGCAGGGCACGACGCTTTCGAGGAGGACATGCTCTATAAGTACCTCGGCCATTACCCCGCCCGTTTCGGCATCGATTGGGAAACCATGCTTTCGCTCGGCAAGATTAACGTGGACGACCACAACGAGCGTTTCAGCATGAGCGTTCTGGCCGCCAACTGCTCGCAGAACGTCAACGGAGTATCCATGCTGCACGGTAAGGTGAGCCAGAGTATCTTCGCCGGCATGTATCCCGGGTATCTGCCCGAGGAACTCCATGTCAGCTACGTAACCAACGGAGTCCACTATCCCACCTGGGCGTCCAAGGAATGGAAGGCCGTCCATGCGAAGGTGTTCGGACCCGAATTCCAGACCCATCACTACGACAAGCGCTGCTTCGAGGGAATCTACAACGTCTCCGACGAGGAGGTCTGGGAAACCCGCCGCGCGCTCAAGAAGGAACTTATCAGGATAGTCAACGACCGCATTTCCAACCCCGACGACTGCAGCCACTATTCTCCCAGCGAGATTGTGGAAATACGCGAGAGGCTCAGCGAGAAGGTGCTCACCATAGGCTTCGCCAGGAGGTTTGCCACATACAAGAGGGCGACCCTGCTGCTGAACGACCTCGACCGCCTGGATGCCATAGTGAACGATCC
>CAMHTE010000103.1 GCA_946187975.1 uncultured Bacteroidales bacterium
CCGGCCATCGACTTAAGGTAAGCGTAACGGCGGAAGCCCTGGCTCAGGCCTCCGCTGGAGAGGATATACATGTACCAGATCCTGGAATCCCTGTTGCGGTATGCGGTCCGTACGAGTTTCGCGTAGTGGGTGCGCATGTCGGTAAGCCTGAGTTCGAGGCTGTCGATGCGTTTGTTCTTGGCGCTGATGTCGCGGTCCATCTTCGATATGAGGAGATCGCTTTCGGCGAGAAGCTGCCTGCGGGCCTTGATCTTCCGGCGTGTGAGTTTCAGCGCCGTATCGGCTCCGTTGCGCTTCTTTGAATTGGCTTTCAGCTGCTGGTCCAGCACGGCTATGTCCTTCTCAAGCCTTTCTTTCTTGGCCTGCTGTTTTGAAGATTGCTGTTTTGAGGATTGCGCCCCTGCGGGAATCAGGAGTGCCATTGCGAGCGTTATGCAGAGAAGCCTTTTCATTTTTCCTTGCTTTCGGAGAGAGAACGGTAGTAGGCGGAGAGTTCCTTCTCGCCGAGTGCGTCAAGCACGTCGGCGTAATGTCCGAGTATGACTGCGCTGTCCTTGCCACCGTAAATCATGGCATGCTTGAAGTAGGGTTTTGCCTTGAGGGCCTGCCCGCGAGTGAAGAGTATCCAGCCGTAGGTATCCAGGTAGGTGGCGTTGTCCGGTTCCTTCTCTATGGTGCGGCGGCTCATCTCCTCAGCCTTGCGGAGCTTCTTTTTCTGAAGACAGAGATAGTATGCGTAGTTGTTGAGGACCGGGAGATAGTCGGGATTGAGTTTGAGCACCCTGTCGTAGGCCTTGAAGCACTGCTTCATCTGGTTCATGGCGTGGTAGCAGTCGCCTATGGTGACCATGGCCGGAAGGACCTCGGGGTTCATCTCCCCTCCTATGCGAATTATGTTCTCGCACTCGTCTATTACCTCTTTCATGGTGCCTCCGTCCATCAGCATCTGCATGTGGATGTAATGTGCGTCGAGGCTCTTGGGGAAGGCGTCCAGGAGTTCGGCGAAGTAGGCCTTGCCGCGGTCCTTGCGCCCGGTGCTGTAGAACCAGGTTCCGGCGAGCCGGAGGGCGGAACTGTCGCGTACGAAGGTGTTGGCGCAGGACGCTACCAGGGAGTCGATCTGGGTTCCCCAGGCACGATAGAAGTTGCCGTCGATGTGGTGGAGTATCTGGTCGACGTAGTCGCAGATAGCCGCCGGGTTAACGCCGGGACTCACGATTACTTCCCCCACGCTGGCCAGGAAGGCTGGAATGTTGCTCCGCATGCGGTAGACCTCGCTCCTGCCGAGGAGGGCTGGTGCGTAGTCGGGAGAGATCATCAGCGCCTTTTCGTAGCTCTCGAGAGCCAGCGAGTCCTGCCTTTCGCCCATGAGCCTGTCGCCTTTGAGGGTAAGGGTGTACTCGTTCACATAACGCGACGGATACTGTTCCATGAGTTGCAGGTACATGGCGCCGGACTTGGCAGTGTCGCCGCTGCGGTAGTACAGGCTTGCGAGGGCGTCCTTGTACCAGACGTTCGTGGTGTCGAGGGCTATCGCCTCCATGAGGTCTTTTTCGGCGGCTTCGTATTCGCCCGCGGCGGACTTGCACAGTCCGAGGTAGTATTTGACGGCGTCATCGGAGTGGCCCGAAGCGTTGAGCCCTTCGAGTATGGCCCTCGCGCCGGCTAAGTCCCCGGTCTGGTAGCGCGTAACCGCCTCTATGAAGGCTCCAGTCGCATCCCTGCCTTTCTGGGCATGGCACACGGACACCGCCGAGAGGGTGGCTGCGAGAACGGTTATAAGCAGTTTGCGCACGAAGGGCATATCTACAAAAATAATGCTTTTCGCAGAAAAAATGGTAAATTAGCAGTTGGAAACACGAAGTGTTCCGCTAAAAAAACAGGACGATGCAACTTTTCGGAAACAAGTTGCATCTTAAAACTCGGGAAAACGAAAGCCGGCAAAGTGGCAATGCGCTCTCGCCTCAAGCCATAGAGAAGTGTCGAAGTGGCGACAGGCGTGCCCAAAAAGCCCTTTTCGACGCACTGGCGGGCAAAATGTTTGCCGTCTGCCTGCGTTATATGGGCGACAGGGAAGCAGCGGCCGACATCCTGCAGGACGGGTTTGTCACGTTGTTCACCAAGCTGGACAGCTATTCGGGGGAAGGTTCTTTCGAAGGCTGGGCCCGCAAGATCTTTGTCAACACCGCGCTCATGAGCCTGCGCAGGCACGACGTGCTTAGGCAGACGGAAGATGTGGAGGCTGCGCGCTACCTTGCAGGGAGCGAAGCCACCCCCATCCAGAAGATAGGGTACCAGGAGCTGAACAGGATGATTGCAGCCCTTCCGCCCGGATTCCGAACCGTCTTCAATATGTATGTCGTCGAGGGCTATTCCCACAAGGAGATAGGGGAGTACCTCGGAATATCGGAAGCAACTTCCCGTTCGCAGTTGCAAAGGGCCAGGGCGCTGTTGCAAAGCAAGATAAAAGACAAGTTTTAAGATGCAGCAAGATAGTTTCAAGGATTTTGACCGCGTGGTCAGGTCAGCGTGCGAGGGCGCGGCGGAGGAAGTTCCTTCCTCGGTCTGGCGCGCCGTCGCCGCAAGGCTCGACGCCGCGCCGGCTATGGCCGGCTGCGCCCGGCCATTCGCCGCGCCCCGCAGCTTCCGTCCCTGGGTGGCAGTAAGCCTCGCCATGGCGGCGGCAGTTGCACTCGGTGTCTTCTTCCTTGGAACGCGCGACCGCAACGCCGGCCTCGATATCCGCGAAGGTTCCGCCCTGACAGCGGAGGTCCAGGCTCCCGCCGCACCGTCGGC